>CALHIC010000430.1 GCA_938030845.1 uncultured Oribacterium sp.
ACTTTTCTAACAGATAAAGTCCTGTAATATTTTTAAAGAAAAGGGTTTCCGACTGATAGCTAAGCTCATTGGTAAGATTCCGCTCATATGCTTCTTTACTGACCAAGGCCTTCTCTACGGAAGTTCCGATTAAAGACCAGGTACCGCAGCTTAGGAACAAGGAATTGTTCTCTGCATCTCTTTCCGTCATCAAAAGGGCACTGGCTGTATCGTGTCCGCAAACCGGAATCACATCTATGGATAAGCTTCTAAGCCTCTCCAGCCTCGCATTCTTGGTATTTCCCTTCCATTCTCCTGCTCTAACAATCCGGGGAACCAACTCCTTCTTTAATTGAAGCTTAGAAAAAAGATGATCGGAAACGGCCTTTTTCGATAAATCGTATAAACCTGTTGTAGACCAAATGCTTTCCTCTCCAATCTTTTCTCCTGTCAAAAGGTAGAAAAGAAGGTCCGGAATCATTAAGAGCTTATCAGCTTTCTCATAAACCTCCGGCTCAAACTTCTTTAAGGCCAGCAGCTGATAGACGGTATTGATGGTCATAATCTGATTTCCGCTGTTTTGGAAAAGCTCAAATTCCTCCATTAAGGCCTTGGCTTCTTCTCTTCCCTCGGAGAACTTATCGTCCCTATAGCAATGGGGGGCTTGTAGCAAATTTCCCTCCTTGTCGATTAAGCCAAAATCCACGCCCCAAGTGTCAATCCCGATACAGGCTACATCCGGATTTTCCAAGATGGTCTCCTCAATCTTTCCGGCAAGACTTTCCCAATCCCAATAGAGTCTTCCGTCCCTTTTTTGAATCTTATGGGACATTCGCATAACTTCTTTGGTGCAAAATTTACCATCTTCTATATATCCTAAAATCCCTCTGATGGAGGTAGCCCCCATATCAAACGCCAGAACCTTTTTCATAATCCTATCTCCAAACAATAGCCCTAAATCTTATACTAAATCTTATAAACACTTAGGAGTACTCCCCTCTCCACTACTCCTTATAAATGATTTCTCAAGTCATTTTTTAATATCCAGAATATAGCATATTTCATAAAATAATTGTATCTTTGAACATTTTGTTGGAAATATTTCCTATTTCTGTGCTATACTGTCCAAGAATGAACATTTTTGTTCATGATGGATAAGGAGAAATAAATGGGGATTAATGAAAGAAAAAGAGAAATTGTGGAAAGCCTGAACCAACATAACGGCTTTGCCAGTATAAATTACCTTTGTAAGAAACTTTATGCTTCTCGCTCTACGATTCGTAGAGACCTGATGTCTTTGGAGGAAGATGGCATACTGAAGCGTTCCCACGGCTATGTTTCTTTGGTGGTCAAGTCTGCGAAAGAAAGTCCTATCAGTATGCGGCAAATTGAAAATTTGGATAAAAAACAAAGCATTGCAAGAAAAATGGAGCCGCTAATCAAAGACGGAATGGTAATCTTCTTGGACTCCTCTTCCACCGTCTGTCAGCTGGCTCCTATTTTAAAGACGAAGCAACACCTTACCATCATCACCAATGGTATCAATATTGCCAATGAATTATCCCATGCTCAAAACCTGACCTGCTTTCTTTGTCCGGGCGTTCTAAAGCATAAGAGTCTTTCAATTGTAGGCGAATTCACCTCCCAATTTATCAAAAACTTTCATGCAGAGCTTGCCATCCTTTCCTGCAAAGCTATTCAGGAAAAGGGCATTTTCGAAGGAGATGATTCCCAGGGTTTAGTCAAAAAAAGCATGATGGAAAATACGGAAAAAACTATCCTGCTTTGTGATAATACGAAGGAAAATGCTGTTGGCTTCTTTAAGCTGGCAGACTTTCATGCCCTGTCCTGTCTGGTGTCGGATGCCCCCTTCTCCCCTTCTTTACAGAAGACTTTGGAAGAACAGATTCCAATGGTTATTTACTAAATAGAAATATAAAAAATCGCTCTTTTTGACAAATATAAAAGCTTTCCACAGCATAGCTTAAATGAGAGGCAATCTGAGCCCGTTGGCACTTGCGAAAAACAAATGAAATGAAGTTTTTCGCTTAGTGTCCACTACGAAGGCGAAGTTAGCGGGAGCGTGCCTCGAATTCAAGCTATGCTGTGGAAAGCTTGTTTGCATAAATCCACACAAAATTTTTTATATTCTAGAGCTCCTTAACCATTTGGAACACCTTCTCCAAGTCATTTTCCGTATTCACCCTCTGTCTCCAGCGGGCTGCATTTTCCAGACCTTCCATATACCAGGAAAGGTGCTTCCGCATTTCCAAGAGGGCTAAATGCTCTCCCTTAATCTCCACCATCAGTCTTAAGTGCCTAAGCATCATATCCTTTCTTTCTTGAAGGCTCACCGGCGGAAGCTTCTTCCCTTCAGAAAGAAGACTCCTACAGGCTCGAATCAAAAAGGGATTCCCTTGGATTCCCCTGGCCAGCGCGATACCATCTACCCCGGTAGAAAGGAGCATAGCCAGAGCATCTTCTTCTTGGAAAATGTCTCCGTTTCCAAAAACGGGAATCTTTACCGCCTCCTTGGCTTCCTTAATGTATTGCCAATTGGCTTTTCCTCTATAATATTGCTCTCTGGTTCTTCCGTGAATGGTCACGGAAGCCACCCCGGAGGCCTCTGCCATTTTCGCAAATTCCACCACATTGATGGCATCATCCGTAAAGCCGATGCGAAACTTCACGGTAAGAGGCTTCTTCAAGGCTTTTGCCATGGTGCTTAAAACCTGTTCCGCCAAAGGAAGATTCGTCATTAAAGCGGAGCCCTCCTGATTTCGTACCACCTTAGGCACGGGACAGCCCATATTCACATCAATGCCGTCAAAGTCCTCTTCAATTCTGCAGGCCATTTCCGCCATCAAGGCCGGATCCGAGCCAAAAAGCTGTGCCGATACAAGCCCCGGTTCTCCTTTGTGTTCCAGTAGGGAATCGGTATTTTGATTACCATAGTAAATGGCTTTCGCTGACACCATTTCCGTAAAGGATAAGCTTAATCCCATTTCCTTACAAAGGATACGGTAGGGAAGATCCGTCACCCCCGCCATGGGAGCCATCAGGATGTTTCCCGGAAGCTTGCAATCCTTTAAGGAAATCGGCTGAAAGAGAGTACCTCTTCCCTCTTCTTCCCTCTTTTTCAAGGCTTCCTCATAAGAAAAGCCGGATATTCCGTGACTTTTCACGATTTCTTCTATTTTTTCTTTTTCAACAAAATATTCGATACTGTCCTTCTTTCTTACTTCTTCTCCAGATTCTGAAGTCCCGCATAATACTCTTCCAACTTGGAAAAGAGCTCCTTATAGTCTTTTTGAATCTGTTTCTTCTTTAGCTCTGCTCCTATCGGGTCATAAAGATAGTCTGTTTCCTCCGCAATGCTGATAAGCTCCAGCCTTCCTTCTTCTCCGAATTGCATCAGAAACACGCCGCCGATTTCCTCCGTATAAGTAACGGTTATTTTTTGCAGGCTTTCCTGTACCTCTTTGGGCAGGAGGGAAAAGCGGGGATTGAAAAAATACTGTTCTCTATAGGAATTGGCGCCGCAAAGCACCTTCTCTTCCTCTATCTTTAAGGCATCCTGATTCATCGCTTTTTCGTCCATTTTTTTGCTCCTTTCGGATTTTTTGCCTGTCCCATCATAACATAAAATGAGCTAGTGCACACTACGCGAGGGATAATCATTAAGAATAAAGTGAAACAATGCACACTACGCCGACGATACTCGTCAAAAAAATAAAGGGAAACTCCCCCCTGATATTCTGTCCTCCATGAAAACGGCTACAGAAGTGCTTTTAAAAAGATAATTATAGAATCATTTTTAGCAATAAGCCTCTCTTTTATCTTACTAAAAGCTGGGCAATACGGTACTGCTCCTCAGAAATATCCTTCTTCATGCGCAGTGCCTCCTGAATATCGTAATCCACGAACTCACCCTTCTTGTATGCCACAAGACGGTTGGACTTTCCTGCCAAAAGCAGCTCCACCGCCTTAGCGCCCATAATGGAAGCATAGTAACGGTCCTTACAGGTAGGAGATCCGCCCCTTT
>CALHIC010000431.1 GCA_938030845.1 uncultured Oribacterium sp.
GAAAAATAAACAATTATAAAGAGTTTTCTATAGTTTTAGTTTATTATAAAGCAAAAAATATAATTGATATTTACATTAGCTTGCCTAGACATATAGAGCTATTAATTTAATTGTATATACTATCTTTGTTTACATGCAATATGTAAGATTGGAGTATAGATATGGCCATTATACTAAAGATTATAAAAATAATTAAAATCACCTAGATATAACCGGAGAATAAACAATGAAAATACTACTTACCGCCTTTACTCCCTTTGACGGGGAGAGCATTAACCCGGCGCTGGAAGCGATGAAGCGATTGCCGGACAAAATAGGAAATCTTGAAGTTCTTAAGCTGGAAGTACCAACAGTTTTTGGAAAGTCTGCAAATCTTGTGCTGGAAACCATAGAACAAGAAAAACCGGATTTTGTCCTTTCTATCGGACAGGCAGGAGGAAGGGCGGAGATTACTCCGGAGAGAATCGCCATTAACATAGACGATGCCGGAATTCCGGACAATGAAGGCAATCAGCCGGTGGATCAGCCCATTTATCTCGATGGAGAAAATGCTTATTTCTCCACTCTGCCGGTAAAGGTTATGGTGGAAGCCATCAAAAAAGAAGGGATCCCCGCTGCACTATCCAATTCGGCAGGAACCTATGTCTGTAACCATTTGATGTATTCAGTACTGTATTATATTCAGATAAATGCCTTACCCATCAAGGCAGGCTTTATCCATGTCCCCTATATCCCGGAACAGACAATAGAGAAAAAAAACAAACCCTCCTTAGCACTATCAGAGATTGTAAGAGGGCTTAAAGTCTCCGTAGAGGCAATTTCAAAATAAGATATCGTAGACTTTTCAAATCAATCATTATAATAAAAAGAGCTGTATAAATTAATAGTTGAAAGCGATTGATGCAGTATAGGACTGTAAGAGGGGCAATCTGAGCCCGCCGGTACTTGCTGAAAGCGAGCAAAGCGAAGCTTGAAGCTTAGTACCGATGTGTTGGCGAGGTTAGCGGGAGCGTGCCCCCATTACAGTCCTATACTGCATCAGAGCGTACCGCTATAAAGGTTGCAGCTCTTTTTATAAAAAAGATGCCGTAGAAAAATCTACGACATCTTTTTTTGAAATTTTATCTCTTCACTGTTCTCTTCAATCCATAGTAAGCGAGTCCTAAAACGGAAAGGCCAAAGAAGCCTGCCCAGAGGAGAAGCTGAGAGCTGTCTCCGGTTGGGGTATCACGCTTATTGTCTGCTACCGGTCTGGATTCTCCCAGAACCTGAGGAACAAGCTCGGGGGTCACTTCATTTTCCGTTACTTCATTGGAGTCCGGAGTAGGTGTAGGTCTGGACTCACCGGCTACCGTCGGGGTAGGAGGTGTGGATGGTGTGGGATTAGAAGGTGTAGGAGTGGACGGTGTTGGGGTAGAAGGTCTGTTCGGTCTTGGTGACGGTGTTGGCGGTGTTTCAGGAGTGGGGCTTGGAGGAGTAATGGTTTTTGTATTGGTAACAATATATCCGTTAGCCGCATCTCCACTGATTGCAGAGGTATATCCGCTTAATGCCACCTCTTCAACAGTGTAAACGATTTCGTGCCCGTCATTGGCATCAAACTTGGGAAGATTTACAAAGCTATGCTTCCACTGATCGGCTTCGGTAAGGGTTACCTTCTCCTTGGTAGCGCCATCTGCCAGAAGCTTAATCTCTACCTGATTGGCACTTTCGCCGTTCCACTTCTTTTCTACGTTAAGAATGATTCCGGGAATATTTACGAGTTTAAATCCGCTGGTCTGGTTTCCGCTTATTTTCACAGAATACCCTTCAGCGCCTTTTTCCTTGATGGTGTACTGGTAAAGTTCGTCATTTTCATCAATCTTTGGAAGGTTCTTAAAGCTGATGCTCCAATCATCGGCTTCGGTCATGGTCTCTTGTCCGATGTAAATGGGATTTGCCGGATCTTCTTTATTTACTCGATAAAGCTCTACGATAATGCTTGTAGGACGGGTTTCCGGATTGTCGTATTTCCATGTCTTATTGACCTTGATGGAAATGACCTTCTTTTCTCCGGTGTTTACGGTTCCGTTGGAGCCGATTCCGCCACCACGGGTAGCAGAGGTATTTCCGGAAATGATAACCTTGGCCAAGCCTTCCGCCTCAGCGTCCTCGGTAACGTCAGTGTGTAATCCTAAGATTTCCCCTGTGGCGGAGCTTAACTCACCCTCTAACTTGTTGATGGGAAGCTCTTCATTTTCATCATTTTTCCAGTTATAGGGAGTTCCACCCAGCATAAAGGAGGAGATTGCGTACTTGGGAGAACCACTACTTACATAACCGTAGCGATATCCGGCTTCAATATAGATGTCCTGTGCCTTTTCAGAATGGTTTCCGAAGATAGCAACACCGTTCTTTACATTGATTCCTGTGTTGGAAGTGGGGCAGGAAGCATATCCGCCACCTTCAGTCTCTGCTGTATTATCGGTGATTATAGCATTGGTCAGGTTTAAAATACCTTGCTTACCGCGAAGGATTTCCGCCTTACCGTTTACGTAGATGCCACCACCACCAAAATGCTTGTTTCCATAGCCTTCACCGGTCATGGCATTGTTCATAATCTTTCCTTCGGAAATGTTGGCAACGGAATTTCCGGTAGACAGTCCGCACTGGATAAAGATACCGCCGCCACTTGCTCCAGCCTTGTTGCCGCTGATGGTTCCGCCGGTCATGTTTAAGGTATTACCTTCTGCAACGTCAATGATAGAGCCTAGTGCAATACCGCCTCCATACTCATGACAGTAGT
>CALHIC010000432.1 GCA_938030845.1 uncultured Oribacterium sp.
ATCATCCGATCCACCTGTAACTTAATCAAGCTGGCAATGGGGGCTGCCAAGAAGATTCCTAAGACTCCCCCCACTGCGCCTCCGATAATCAAGGAGATAATCACCAGCAGAGGATGAATGTCTATACTGTTGGAAAGGAGTCTTGGGTTAATCACATTTCCATCAACGGTCTGAATCGCAAACAGGGCTAAGATAGCCGGTAATAATTTAGAAAAATCCCCGTAAAGGGTACACACTAAAATGGTGGTTCCGTAGGCCACAAAAGGGCCCACATAGGGAATCAGATTTCCAATTCCGGTGAGAATCCCTATGGCCAGGGCATAGCGTACCCCTATAATACTTAGGCTGACACTGACCAAAATAGCCATAATGATGCCGTCAATCATCTGTCCACGGATATAACCGGAAAAGGCTCTATCCGCATCCTTTAAAAAGCCTCGAAAAGCTAAAACTCTCTTCTCGCCAATCAGCAGGCGAAGAATTCTCTCCCAGTACAGGGCAATCTTTACCCCATCCGCCAGAAAATAAATGGAAAAAATAATGCCAAAGAGTAAAGTTCCAATCAGGCTTCCCATATTTCCCACGGAGGATAGGAAATTACTGCCCAGGTTTTGTACAAAGCTTAAAAGCTTTGCTAAAAAAGTTCGTATTCCCTCCTGCAAATCATTTCCCGCAATAGGAATCTCTGAAACTCTTTGGTTTAAATCCTCATAAAAACTTTTCAAGAGAAGAAGCACACTCTCCAACCCCTTTGCAAAATCTTCCCCCTGAACCAGATGGATATTCTTGGTAAAAACGGATACCAGCAAGGAACCTAAAAAGACTAAAAAAAGTAAAATCAAAAGGTAGCAAAGCAGGATGCCCAGGTTTTTTCGAAGCTTTTCTTTTTGTTTGAAAAGCGGAATTTTCCCCAGAAATCTTTCCAGCATGGAACATAAGGGACTGAGCAAATAGGCCAGTGCAAAGCCTAAGAGCAGAGGAGAGGTGACCTGAGATAACCAGGAAAAATGCGCTGTCCATAAAAAAGGGAGACCTTCCAAATGATCCACTACCCGACTCCCAAGATGATACAGGAGAGCCGTCAGCAGTACATAC
>CALHIC010000433.1 GCA_938030845.1 uncultured Oribacterium sp.
CAATGTGATAGGGCCGTGTGCCTGTGTTGCATTCCGGCACTCCTGCCTACAGAATTTCAATGCAGAACTGTCGTGGTTAGTCGATGTTGAGTGGTATTTCAGATGCCTTTCACGAAAAAAAGTCACTTATATTAACGATTTATATGTAGGTTCTCAGCACGGACATCAAGGCCAAATATCGTTAGAAATAAACGTTTTGCAAGCCCTAAAGAAAGACATAAGAACCATATATGGACTTCCCTATTGCACGCTTTCTATCAAATTAAACCTGCTTTTCTACCGAATAATCCAAACACTCAAATACTTCCGAAGATGAAAATCATTAAGATTATAGGCGGACTTGGCAACCAAATGTTTCAATATGCATTAGCTGTCGCACTGCAAAAGAAATGGAAAGACGAGGAAATCAAACTCGACTTGCATGGCTTCAACGGCTATCATAAGCACCAAGGCTACCAACTTGACGAAATCTTCGGCCACAGATTTAAGGCTGCATCGCTGAAGGAAGTGGCACAATTGGCCTGGCCTTATCCGCATTATCAGCTTTGGAGGGTGGGCAGCCGACTGCTTCCCAAGCGCAAGACCATGGTATGTGAGTCGGCAGATTGCCGTTTTCAAAGCGATTTGTTGAACCTTGAAGGCAGCCTATACTATGATGGTTACTGGCAGAATGAGCGCTATTTCAAAGCCTTCCGCACTGAGATTATCGAAGCCTTCAAGTTCACACCGCTCGTTGGTGACAGCAACCGAAAGGTTGAAAACATGCTGAAAGAAGGCCGTTTTGCCTCTCTTCATGTCAGAAGAGGTGATTACTTGAAAGAGCCTTTGTTTCAGAACACCTGCGATATCGCCTATTATCAGCGGGCCATTTCACGACTCAATCAAATGGCAGATCCCTATTGTTATCTCATCTTCTCCAACGACATCGCATGGTGCAAGACGCATATCGAACCGCTATGTGACGGGCGACGCACGCACTATGTAGATTGGAACCACGGCAAAGAAAGCTATCGCGACATGCAACTCATGACGTTTTGCAAGCACCACATCATTGCCAACTCCTCATTCTCATGGTGGGGTGCATGGCTCTCTACGGCAAACGATGGCATCACGATAGCCCCCCACCAATGGTATGCCAATGACCGAAAGCCCTCACCGGCTGCAGAAGCATGGCTAAAATTATAGGAATGAAATGCCGACGGCAGGCATTATAGGGCTTATGATATCAAGACATGCGAGATGAAAAGCTGCCGATACCCTGCGCATTTTGTAAAGATTGTTAGCCTGTTTTTAACATCTCATGACGCAACCAAATAGAAATGAAAGTCTGCTTTCTACGCCTATGCGAAGCCGTTTTGTGGTTTCGAGGTCGCCACTTCTGTCTTTTTGCGATGTAACTTGACGCTAATCACATCGCTATCTGCCTTAGATTGCACAACGAAATGAAGCAAATGACAGCCTCATTTGACGCAAATCGCATAGCTTTTCAGCGTAATTTCATCTCATCATTTGCCTTAAATTTCATAATGATTTGATTGTCAGTACATTGCAAGATGCCCAAAAACGGCGCTTATTTGGAGCGAGGATAACTTTCATTTTGAATTCGCAAATCCTGCGAGGGCATTTGTAAAGTTACTTGAAAAGATTTAACCTATTTTCCGCTTACACGGATAATTGCCCGACAGACAAGTGCTTTGACCATGCAAATCTGGGTAAAAGGAGAAATCGAGACGGGCAGGAAAAAATGTGTATCCACTCAAGCAACGACTTCAAAGCGATGCATGGCACGCCCCTTTCATTCATTGATGAGCAGATACACGGTCTGCATTTCGCTCTCATCAGCAGGGTTATCCGTTCTTCAGAAAGCCTCGTCTGCCCGCTAAAGAACTGAAAAGACGACCCAAGAGCAGCGATCAGTGGTTAATTCAGCATGCAGATTTATAGCGGATATTCGTCAAATGCGTAGAGAACTGTAGAGAGATAGCGCTCTCCGGTATCGGGGAAAAGCGTCACAATTCGCTTGCCCTTATTCTCCGGTCTGCGTGCAATCTCGGTGGCTGCAAAGGCAGCTGCGCCCGAAGAAATGCCCACTAAGAGACCTTCCTGCTGTGCCAATTGACGGCCTGTAAGGATAGCTTGGTCGTTCTCTACCTTGAAAACCTCGTCAATATAGGTGCTGTCATAGGTCTTAGGCACAAAGCCTGCGCCGATACCTTGTATCTTGTGAGGGCCGCTCTTGCCACCGCTCAGCACGGGAGAATCGGCAGGTTCGACAGCAACTACATGTATGTCGGGGTTCTGTTCCTTAAGATATTTGCCTATGCCTGCTACCGTTCCACCTGTTCCAACGCCTGCAACGAAGATGTCAACTCTGCTGTCGGTATCCTGCCAAATCTCCGGACCTGTGGTCTTCTCATGGGTCTTAGGATTCGCCTGATTTTCAAACTGACTGGGGATAAAGCTGTTGGGAATTTCTTTTGCAAGCTCCTCCGCTTTGGCAATAGCGCCCTTCATGCCTTTTGCTCCCTCAGTCAGCACCAGCTCTGCGCCATAAGCCTTCATCAGGGTTCTTCTCTCCACACTCATGGTATCGGGCATTACAATGATGATTCTGTAGCCTCGGCTTGCCGCCACTAAGGATAAACCGATTCCTGTGTTTCCTGAGGTGGGCTCAATAATTACGGAGCCGGGCTTTAAAAGACCTCTTTCCTCTGCATCCAAAATCATCCCCTTGGCAATTCTATCCTTTACAGAGCCTGCCGGGTTAAAATATTCCAGCTTCGCCAAAAGCTTTGCTTCTAAGCCATCCTTTTTCTCGATATGGCTAAGCTCCAAAATCGGAGTACGTCCAATCAATTCTTCCGCTGCATGATAAATCTTTCCCATACCATTCTCCTTTTCTTCTCTGTAAATGTGCCACTCTGTACATTCCCTACTTTGTAAAACTTCTTCTCCAAAAATGCGCTTTCTTTTATAAGATAAAATATTGAAGTATCTTATTCCCCAAAAGTATAATTCACATAAACATACTAGTCAAGTATGTTTATGTGAATTGTTGGATTTATATGATTTTTAGGATTTTCTATACCATATGCACCCCCGGATTTTGTAATAAAAAAGAGCCATCAAAGAGATGCATTACTTTTTCAAAGCTGTATAGATCCGAAACAGAGGCAATCTCTCACCAATGTAAACAAAAATACCGTGGAGGGACTTAAGCAGTATAGACCTGAAAAAGGGGTAATCTGAGCCCGTGGGTACTTGCTGAAAGCGAGTGAAACGAAGCTTGAAGCTTAGTACCCTTACGAAGGCGAAGTTAGCGGGAGCGTGCCCCGTGTACAAAGCTATACTGCGGAAAAGCAGGAATATATATCTTTTAATCTCTATTCTTCTTTTTGTTTTTTTCTATGCTACCTTAATCTGCATAATCTCTAAAATTAATAGCCATGTCAGTCCATAGTAGCTTACCACTCCCACCAGGTCATTGATGGTGGTAATCAATGGTCCGGAGGCTGCTGCCGGGTCTACGCCGATTTTCTTAAAGAAGATGGGGACGATGGTTCCCACAAAGGAGGAGATGACCATAGCCAGTAATAGGGAAATGCCGATACAGAAGGCAATTCCGATGGAGATATGGAGGGGCATGTGCTTAAAGAAATAGATATAAGCCCCGATTCCCACTAAGGAGAAAAATCCCAAGACCAATCCGTTAATGCCGCCGATACTCATTTCCTTTACAAGCAGCTTCAGCTTGTCTCCGGCCTTTAATTGCTCATCCATTAAGACACGGATGGTTACCGCAAGAGATTGAGTTCCTACATTTCCCGCCATATCCAAAATCAGGGATTGGAAGGCCATGACGATGGTGAGCTGCGCCACCACAGTTTCGAAAAGTCCCACAACGGTGGAAACCAAAAGTCCCAGGAACAGAAGCATAATCAACCAGGGAAGACGTTTCTTCACACTATCCACAACAGGTTCATTTAAATCCTCTTCTGCAGAAAGACCTCCCAACTTAGCGTAGTCTTCCGCCATCTCGTCATCGGAAACCTCTAAGATATCCTGAGCAGTGATAACACCGAGAATTTCCTTGTACTCTCCCAGTACCGGAATAGAGTTTTCGGAGTAAGCCTTAATCTTTTCCAAGCAATCCTCAATCCGTTCATCCGCATAGACAAAGGGGTAGGCGGTTTCGGTAATGTCCTCAAGCTTGGTATCCTTTCTGGCAATAATAATATCCTTTAAATCCACAGCACCGTAATAGGATTCATTTTCATCCACCACATAAAGGGTGGAAATATTGTCATGCTCAGCAGCCTGATCAATCAAGGAACGCATAGCTTCCCGGATGTTTAGATTGCTTTCCAAGGAAACGAAATTAGTGGTCATACGGGAACCGATCAAGTCCTCGCTATAGGATGCCAAGGACTGCAATTCTTTTCGATTCTCCAAAGGCATGCGAGAAATCCAAGCCTTCTTGATATCCGGCTCGGTCTCCTTTAAAAGATCAACCGCATCATCCGGCTCCATCTTTACCAGAATGTCGGCAGCCTTTTGCGCATCCATTTCTTCCAGATATTGCCCTGCATCCTCTGCGTACTCCATCATTTCCGCAAGGCTTTCCATATCCAATAAGGAATAGAAAACTTCCCGTTCTTCTTTTGTCAGTTCCGGAAGACAGGAGGCCATATCATTGGCATGGTAGTCTTCCAAACGTTCTTTCTTCACTGCGGGATCATCCGAACCCCGCAAAATATCCAGAATTTCCTGCTGGTAATCCTGTAAAACTCTCTCTTCTTCGTTCATGTAAGCTCCTTCCCAAAAAAAACTATGGACACAGGGAAAAGAACTTATGATATTTTCACGATTTATCCGATCAGAAGGAAGGATTGATAGAAATTCACAAATCCCTGCCCCATGGAAATATCATAAGTACTAGGATCCGTGTCGTCGCCGCTTTTCATTTGCATTTTCCTTCCTTTCTCTTGAATTTTTGCAAGTAAAAACTCGCATAAGCCTGTGTAAGTGTATCACGGAAGAGAAGGTGGGGCAATGGCTTTCAGGAAGAAAAAGTAAGAAGTTCTATATAGGTAGGAAAGCAAGATATGTTCCGGAGAAGTCAGTAGAATATTCCTGGCAGGTCAA
>CALHIC010000434.1 GCA_938030845.1 uncultured Oribacterium sp.
CAGAGAAGCTTTCTGCGGACTTGGATATGCCTGTGTCTTCCGGAATGGAGGGCTTGATTGAACTGGCTACCCTTCCGGAGGCGGATATGGTGGTGGTTGCATTGGTAGGCATGATTGGGATTCTTCCTACGATTTCCGCCATTAAGGCAGGAAAAAAGATTGCTTTAGCCAATAAAGAAACGCTGGTTTGTGCAGGGCATTTGATTATGCCTATGCTTTCGGAATACCGGGCGAAGCTCTTTCCCATTGACTCGGAGCATTCCGCCATCTGGCAATGCCTTCGGGGGGAAAAAGAAAATTCTGTGGAATCCCTTTTGTTAACGGCTTCCGGCGGTCCTTTTTTTGGCCTAAAAAAGGAAGAGATGGAAGGGAAAACCAAGGCGGATGCCTTAAAGCACCCTAACTGGTCCATGGGACAAAAAATCACCATTGATTCAGCCACCATGGTAAATAAGGGCTTGGAAATGATGGAAGCCCATTGGCTCTTCAGTATTCCCATGGAGAAGATTCAGGTAGTGATTCAGCGGGAAAGCATTTTACATTCCGCGGTGGTCTTTCAGGATGGCGCAGTAAAGGGACAGATGGGGGTACCGGATATGCGTCTGCCCATTGCCTACGCCCTCTTTCAAGAGGAAAGGGAGTGCTACCGGGAACAAAGAATAGATTTTTCTAAGGCCTTTTCCCTTCATTTCTTTCCTCCTTCCTTGGAGGATTTTCCGGGGCTTGCTTTGGGAATGAAGTCCGGTGCCAAGGGAGGCAGTATGCCTACGGTATATAATGCGGCTAACGAAGAGGCGGTTCGCTTATTCTTAGAGGATAAAATTCGCTTCATGGAGATTCCAAGAAGCATTGCCCATTGCATGAAGGAACACGAAAAGTCTTGGAAGGAATTTCCTTCTGTAGAGGAAATTTTCGAAACGGAGCAGTGGGCCAGAGAAGAAGTAAGAAGATTACATAAGGAGGATAAGAATTGAGTATAGTTTTGGCCATACTTGCCCTGTCGTTTTTGGTTTTTTTCCATGAACTGGGGCATTTTCTTGCGGCTAAGTTTTTTCATGTAGGGGTAAATGAGTTTTCCATTGGGATGGGACCCAGACTCCTATCCTTTTTATATAAAAATACCCGATACAGCTTAAAGTTACTTCCCTTGGGAGGAAGCTGTGCCATGCTGGGAGAGGATGCGGCAGGCTCCGGTGATTTTCTGGCTCCAAAGCAGGAGGATAATGCGGAAAATGTCTATGATTTTGACGGAGTAATCTATAGCGAAGAAGAATTAAAGACGAAGAGCTTTGAAGGAAAGCCTGCCTGGCAGCGTTTTATTATCTGTATTGCCGGCGTTTTCAACAACTTTCTTTTAGGCTTTTTGATTGCCCTTTTCCTTACCGGAACAATTGGGGTACAGCTTCCGAAAATTGCTGCCTCCAATGTATCTACTCCTGCCATGGAAAGCGGTTTACAGGAGGGAGATGAGATTCGCTTCATTAAAATCGGAAATGCCAAAGGAAGAACTGTTCATAGCTACTCCGAGCTTGCCATGTATATGGAGCTTCATAAGGAGGAGGTGCAAGAAGGAGAAGTCAGCCTTACGGTTCTTCGAGATGGGGAAAAGCTTAGTTTTCAGTTCCCTGCCTATAAGGATCCTTCCACAGGACTTTATCGTATGGGCGTGGCTCTTTCCTCTGAACGAGTGAAGTTTCAAAACCCTTTAAAGACTATAGAATACAGCTTTTATGAACTGGCCTTTAATGCCAGAGTGGTGATTGACAGTCTGGCGTTGATTAGTAAAGGAAAGGTCAGCAGACAGGAAGTCATGGGGCCGGTTGGAACGGTTGCGGTTATCGGAGAAAGTGTTTCCAGCTCCAGCCAATACGGATTTTTCGTAATGCTACTGGTTTTACTAAACTTAAGTATGATGTTGAGCGTAAATCTGGCGGTAATGAATCTTTTGCCTATTCCCGCCCTGGATGGAGGACGACTTCTGTTCATTCTTTTGGAAATGCTGGCAAGAAAGAGGCTTAATCCCAAGTGGGAGGAGCGAATCAATACCGCAGGGATGGTTTTTCTATTAGCCCTTATGGTATTGATTGTCGGAAATGATGTGTTTAATTTGTTGACCGGAGCCTATTCGAAATATTTTAGCTCTTAATTATTGTATAAAGGAATGCTATGTTCAAAAGAGAAGATACAAGGGTAGTAGAGGTAGGAAAACTCAAAATCGGCGGTGGAAATCCGGTGGTTTTACAGTCCATGTGTAATACCAAGACGGAGGATATCAAGGGAAGTATAGCGCAAGTTCAAAAGCTGGCAGAGGCGGGGTGCGAACTGATCAGACTTACCGTACCTACGAAGGAAGCGGCATTTGCTTTAAAGGAAATCAAGGCGGCTTCTCCGATTCCGGT
>CALHIC010000435.1 GCA_938030845.1 uncultured Oribacterium sp.
CCTTTTCCGCCGCTCTCTTAGCATCCTGCTTTTCTTCCAGTTTCTTCGCTTCCCGCTTTTTATCCTGCTCTTCCGCAATCTTTCTGGCAGAGCTTGTGCTCTTCTCCAAGCTGGCAATCAGCATGGTGGTGCCGTCCTCTTGGGTTTTTGCCGCAATACTCTTAATGTCTTCCACATTGGTCTTGTTTGCGCCATTGTTATTGCCTATACCTGTCTGTGCCATCAGCATAGACTTTACAGTCTGATCCAATGTATTTAATTGCTCTCTTTCAAATTTCTTATCCGTTGCCATTTTTTCAATTTCTTCATTGCTTAGAACAACGGTAAATTCCTTATTGCTCTTTCCTGCTAAGGCATCATTCTCTTTTCCCTTTTCCGCAATACGAAAATCTACAAAATTTCGAGAACGGCGCAGATTCTTTAAGTAGGTTTTCGCCTTGTCAGAAAGTCCCTCCTCGGCACTCAGTGCTTTCGTCTTTTCCGCCTTAGTCGCCTGTGTCCCCTTGGCTGCCACTTCCTTCGCTCTACCGGATAGCTCCAAGCTGTCTCTTTGTACTACAACTTCTTTCCCTCCTGTAGCCTTTGCAAGCTCCGCTTCCTTGCCGGAGGCTTGCTCATCCGGTTTTTGGCTTTCCTTGACTTTTCCGCTCTCAGCCTTGGCTAAAATCTTGTTTTGGTAGGATTCCTTTCCTACAGCACGCACATTTTCCAGCATATTACCTCCTTTACTACAGCCTATTTTTGAAAAAAACTAAAGTATTTCCAAAAATAAGCAAATGAAAAACGCCCTTATACAGGGAGAAACATTTCTATACAGAATATTTCGTCATTTTCTCTTAAAAAATAAGGATATAGAGTATTTTCCTCTATATCCTTGTAGATTATTTCTAAATTTTTGAAAGCCGTTCTAAAAATGGCATAATGCAAAGCCTTAAGAGAAGGTATCTCCCTATATTTGTCAAAAGGATCGTAACTCCGCTTTAGCAAATCCCCCTAAAGGAAAAGCTGAAATGAATCCTATCTTTTACCTTCACCAAGAACTCCTCATGGGTATGGGAACCCCAGCTGTCATCTCCTCCTACTCCCATCTGGGCCTTGGAAAGACGCAGGATACTGTGATGAATCGGAGGAAGTTCATAGCCGTGACAGGCATTTTCAATTTCATGGGGAGTCCAGGGCAGGGCGGAAACATTCATTTGCCCCTCTTCATTTTCCGCTAAGAAGATTAAGCCCCTACCCTTCTCATCAGTGAGGCTCGCCAGTCGTACCTCCACCTTGTTTCCTGCCTCCTGAGGGCAGACATAGGGAGTGAGATTATACTTTACCTTCCTATGATAAATACCCAGTTTTCCCCCATGCTTTCTGTCGGCATAACAGTCCTCTTCTCCCAAGCCGTACCAGGAAAAGTTTTCCAAATCCGCATTTAGCGTAAAGAGAGCCTCAAATTCCGGAAGTTCAGGCAGTTGTTTCAAAAGGACAGAATCTCCCTCCTTTGGCAGGCTATAGTCCAGAGTCACACTGATTTTTCCATCCGGGAAAACGCTGTACTGCATTTGACAGCTGCTTCTCGGATTGGTGGACAAATGATAACTGTAACGAATATGGAAGCAATCCTTTTCCATCTTCATTAGCACCTCTTGGGGGTTTTCCAACATCAGGCTTGCCTCCGGACTCCTTGTACTTAAATACTGACTTGCGGTTTTCCACTGGGCATAGCGAAAAGCCATCAGATTTCCCGTGTCATTGTCGGTGGGAGCACGCCAGAAGTTTGGTCTTGGCATTGCCTCCAAATACTCTTTTCCTCCGTATCGGTACAAAGAAAGCTTGCAATCCAGTTCCGAAGTGGATTGGAATAGATTTCGATTCCGAATCAAAATCTCCGCCTCTTCCAAAGTGCAGAAGATATTTTGATAGAGATACTTCACTTCCTGCATCTGGGGCTTTGGATTTCTATCCCCCCCAAAAACAATGCCGTTGGCACTGAATTGAAAATCCGGAGGTCTGTCGGAAAAATCTCCTCCATAGGCTAAAAATTTCTCCCCGCAGTGATTCTTCTTCCATAAAATAAAGCTTTCCTTCTTTAAAATCCCGGCTCAACTCTGTCTGAAGCTGCAGATCCGCCAAATGCAGCTTCGGCAGGGTATAGAGATAAACATCCCGGAAAATTCCGGAAAAGCGGAAGAAGTCCTGATCCTCGCACCAGGAGGCTGCG
>CALHIC010000436.1 GCA_938030845.1 uncultured Oribacterium sp.
CACCCTGGTCTGCATACTGCTGAGCCTGTTCTACGGAAAGGTCTGTTAACCACTCCTGATCCGGCTTACCGTAACGGATAGCAACCTTCTCTACAGCAGTCAAGATAATCAGCATATCTGCTTCCAGGCTCTCTGCCAAAAGTGCTGCAGCGAAGTCCTTATCGATAACCGCAGCGGCTCCGGCAAGGTGCTTTCCTTCAGAAACTACAGGAACTCCGCCACCACCGCAGCAGATTACCAGCTCACCTGCATCAGACATAGCCTTAATAGCGGAAAGCTCTACAATCTCCTTTGGCTTTGGAGAAGCAACTACACGACGATATCCACGTCCTGCATCTTCCTTAATGTTCCAGCCTCTCTTCTGTGCCTCAGCCTCAGCCTCTTCCTTAGTCATGAAACGACCGATTGGCTTGGTGGGATTACTGAAAGCAGGGTCATCCTTATCTACACGAACCTGAGTTACTACGGTTACTACTGGAGGTACCTTTCCTCCTCTGTTCAGGAATTCCTCTCTCAAGGCATTCTGGATATCATAACCGATGTACGCCTGGCTCATGGCTACACATACAGAAAGAGGAGTCGGCTCCTCTTTGTGCTCGGAAGCGAACTCTCCCATAGCATTGTTGATAACACCAACCTGAGGACCATTTCCATGAACAACTACTACTTCATTTCCGTCTTCTACAAGGTCAACGATAGCCTTTGCGGTTGTCTTTACGGCTACCATCTGCTCCGGCAAATTATTTCCCAGGGCATTTCCCCCTAAGGCGATAACAATTTTCTTTCCCATAATTATTCTCCAATAAAAATTTATACTCCTGAAACAGGAACAATAGGCTTTTCAAATCCTTTTTAAGGGAAGAATAGCGCCCCGAATAATTCGGGACGCTATATCATTCTCCCTCTAAGCTTTTATTCTTAACGAGTATCGCACGCGTAGTGTGCGATACTCGTTTTGCTTCAAAGGTTCTATCTGTCTGCATGAATTATGCTTCAGATTTTATCTTGTCTGCATTTATGCTTCGAAGATTCTATCCTGTCCGCGCTTCTGTAACTCCTCTAATACCTTTGCAGGATCCTTGAACTTCTCAAGAAGGATCATAGCTGCGATAACGTATGGCTTGTAGGAAGCCTCCTTGTAAAGTGGGTCTCTGTAACGATCGAATACAGTTGCGTCAACCTCACCTTCCTTGCAGGATACGCCGGTGATATCAGCAGGTAAGCAGTGCATGTAGAGAGCCTTTCCGTCCTTGGTCAGCTTCATCATCTCTTCTGTACAAGCCCAATCCTTGTGCTGAGCGTTCTGTGCAAGAAGCTCCTTCTCAAGAGCCTTGATGCCCTCTGTGTCACCCTCACCGTAAAGGTTGGTTCTCTTCTCCATAGCTGCAAATGGAGCCCAAGACTTTGGATATACGATATCAGCATCCTTGAATGCTTCCTTCATATCATTGGTAACCTTGAAAGATCCACCGGACTGCTTAGCATTCTTCTCAGCTACGTCTACAACGTCCTTCATTACATCATATCCTTCCGGATGAGCAAGAACTACTTCCATACCAAGTCTTGTGAAAAGACCGATTACACCCTGAGGTACGGAAAGTGGCTTTCCGTAAGAAGGAGAGTATGCCCAAGTCATAGCCAGCTTCTTACCCTTTAAGTTCTCGATTCCGCCCATCTCGTGGATTACGTGTAAAGCGTCAGCCATACACTGTGTCGGGTGGTCGATATCACACTGTAAGTTAACCAGTGTAGGTCTCTGCTCTAAAACGCCGTCCTTGTGTCCTGCCTCAACAGAATCAGCAACTTCGTGCATGTAAGCATTTCCCTTACCGATATACATATCATCACGAATACCGATTACGTCTGCCATGAAGGAAATCATGTTTGCAGTCTCTCTAACGGTCTCACCGTGCGCAACCTGAGACTTTCCTTCATCCAAGTCCTGAACCTCTAATCCAAGAAGGTTACAAGCGGAAGCGAAGGAGAAACGAGTTCTTGTGGAATTATCACGGAATAAAGAAATTCCTAAGCCGGAATCAAAAACCTTAGTGGAGATGTTTCTCTCTCTTAAGTTTCTGAGGGCATCTGCTACATCCCATACTGCCTTTAACTCATCATCAGACTTTTCCCATGTAAGGAAGAAATCGTTTAAGTACATCTTGTCAGTCTTAAGTCCCTTAATTTCCTTTACTAACTCTTCAAACTGCTGCTTCTTATCCATTTTAATCTCCTTTAAAAATGTGTTTATCCGATAAAGCCCTATGGCTTAATCTTTATTCTTATTTTGTACCCTCTACTCCGGCATGACCGAAAAGTATAGTACCTGATTTACACTTTAGACTCTAAAGCTTAGTCACAGTAGTACTGTGGAAGTGCTGCGTAGAATGCTGCACAGGTTACAAGGTCCTTCTTCCATGTGATCTCGTTAGGTGCGTGAGCCTGAGCCTCAGCTCCGGGTCCGAATCCGATTACAGGGATACCGTTTCTTCCCATGATGGAAACACCGTTTGTAGAGAAGGTCCACTTGTCAAGAAGAGGTCTTGGCTCTCTCTCTGCCACTGTATCCACTTCACCGATTCTCTTCTCACCGAAAAGATCCTTGTAAGCAGCAACGGATGCCTTACATAACTTGTGATCCTCAGGAAGTACCCATGTTGGGAAGTAGCACTCGATTGGGTATACACATCCTGTGAAGGAAGGACGATCATAGTTGTACATAGAAACTACTACATCCTCGCCGTACTTCTTTACTGCAGGAAGCTGTCTGATTTCCTCAAGGCAAGACTCCCAAGTCTCTCCGGCAGTCATTCTTCTGTCTAAAGATACAGCGCAGCTATCAGCTACTGCACAACGAGAAGGAGATGTGAAGAAGATCTCGGAAGCGGTAACAGTTCCTCTTCCTAAGAAACGAGCCTCTTTCCACTGCTCATTGTACTTCGGATTTAACATCTTAACCAATCCGCGGATAGAAGTAGACTCTGCATCTCCGTTGTTGTTTAATGCACGAACATCGGAAAGAATGTCAGCCATCTTGTAGATTGCATTGTCTCCTCTTTCAGGAGCGGAACCGTGGCAGGAAACACCCTTCACGTCAATGCGGATCTCCATACGGCCTCTCTGTCCTCTGTATAATCCACCATCTGTAGGCTCGGAAGATACAACGAACTCAGGACGAATCTTGTCTTCGTTGATGATGTACTGCCAGCAAAGACCGTCACAGTCCTCTTCCTGTACAGTTCCTACTACCATAACGCGGTACTTATCGTTCAGAAGTCCCATGTCCTTCATAATCTTAGCAGCATATACAGCAGAAACGGTTCCGCCAAGCTGGTCGGAAACACCTCTTCCACCGATCTTGGTGTCATCCTCGTATCCGTCATATGGATCAAATGTCCAGTTTGATCTGTTACCGATTCCTACGGTATCGATATGTCCGTCAAAGCAGATCAGAGTCTTTCCGGATCCCATGAATCCCATTACGTTACCCTGTGGGTCAACCTTAACCTCATCAAAGCCAACCTTCTCCATCTCGTTCTTGATGGTCTCAACGTGCTTTGCCTCGTCAGCGGACTCTCCGGGGTTCTTTACGATTGCTCTTAAGAAAGCGCTCATGTCAGCCTTATAGCCTTCTGCTCTCTTCTTAATCTCTTCCAAAACTTCCTTATTTAACTGTCCCATACTAATATCCTCCTTAGTTATATATAAGCCTGTTATCCAGGGTGTTGCACAATTTGTCTTTTTGAAAATGAAGTTTATCCTTACTTCTCTTTTGCTTCCCAGATGATGTTCTTCCAACGCTCAGGGTCTGTATCTCCCTCGGTGTTGAAGCAAAGCACCTTACTGTTCTCGTTAAGCTGTAACTTCTCTCTTAAATCCTTGAAGTCATCCTGTAACATGATGGCAGCCAATGCACCGAAGCCTGCTGCACCGGACTCTCCGGAGAAGACCTGATCGTCTCCCTTTAACGGAGCGTTCAGCATTCTCATTCCTCTTGCGGCAACGATATCCTCTGCAGAAATAAATGCCTTTGCATGGTTCTTCAAGATATCCCAAGAAGTGATGTTCGGCTCTCCGCAAGCAAGACCTGCCATGATGGTAATCATGTCGCCGTCTACAATACGGATGTTTCCGTCATTTGCCACAGCGCCCTTGTAAAGGCAATCTGCAACGGAAGCCTCAACCACAACCATGATAGGAGGATTCTCCTTGTAACGGTTAGCGAAGTATCCTACAACTGCACCTGCCAAGGAACCTACGCCGGCCTGTACGAATACGTGTGTGGGTCTTTCTCCCAGCTGGTCAGCCGCCTCATCCGCCATGGTGCCGTAGCCTTCCATAATCCAAGCAGGAATCTTCTCATAGCCTTCCCAAGCGGTATCCTGTACTACGATTCCGTGCTCTTCCTTCTCGGCAAGAGCTGCAGCCTGTCTTACACACTCGTCATAGTTTACATCGGAAATCCATGCCTTGGCATTCTCAGCCTTGATGTGGTTCAAACGGGTCTCTGTAGAGCCCTTCGGCATGATGATTACACAGTTCTGTCTTAACTTATTAGCCGCCCAAGCTACTCCTCTTCCGTGGTTTCCGTCGGTAGCGGAGAAGAAGGTTGCTGTTCCGAACTCTTCCTTTAACTTCTCGGAGGTTAAAACATTGTAGGGAAGCTCGGAAATATCCTTTCCTGTTTCCTCGGCAATGTAACGAGCGATAGCGTAGGAACCGCCTAATACCTTGAAGGCATTTAAGCCGAAACGATAGGACTCATCCTTCACGTAGATGTTTCCCAGGCCAAGATATTTTGCCATATTGGGAAGCTTGCAAAGAGGGGTCTCAGAGTACTGAGGGAAGCTCTCGTGGAAGGTTCTTGCCTTCTTTACTTCTTCCATAGACATAAGAGGAAGATTCTTATCCTCTGTCTTTGGCATTTCGTTAATTTTCCATTTTAAATCCTGCATGGCTATTCCTCCTTTTTTTCGCCACTATACTGTTACTTTTTGCTCTGGTCAATATAGCTGTATAAAGTAAATTTGCTGATGCCGTAGAAATTGGAAACCTTGTCCCCTGACTTGGTAATCAGGAAGGCTCCCGCATCCCGTAAGAACTGGATGGCTTGAATTTTTTCTTCCTTATTCATCAGAGCCGGCGGCTTTCCAATCCGCTTCACACTTTGATTAATCAGGTTGTCCAAAAGGTCATTCACGTTCAAAGGAATCTGTCCGTCCCCGTTACTGTCATGGCTCTCCACCGTGGTAATGGACTGTAATGCCGCATCCACATTCATCAGTGCGGTTACATCATAGTTGATGCCCAGAACCCAGCGATATTTTCCGGTGCTGTCCTTCAGGAAAACTGTAGAGGACTTTAGGATTCTGCCGTCCTGGGTAGTAGTGCGATAGCCCAGATGGTCCACAATGATGTCTCCCTTTTCTATCGCTTCCAGAGTTTCCAGTACCACCTTTGAGGCGCCGTCCCCAATTTTTCTGCCGCTCACATGTCCGTTGATGATGAAAATGATGGTATGTTCCAAATCCTTTACGGAAAGGTCATGGATACAAACCTCGCAATCCTTTCCGAACTGTCTGGCAATACCGTGGGCCGTACTCACCAGCATTTCCAAGCTGCTGTCCTCTGCCATTTTCCCTCCTTTCTACCGGATTTTATGCTTTCAAAATCTATCGAAAAAGCACTACCTAAAAATTTTTTATGTATCCCTATCTTAGCACGGTTTTTTTACTTTGCAATGGTTTTTTCAAAAAATTTTTTAGCTTCCAAAAATTTTTTTATGTTCTCCATTGCATTTACTTTCAGGGAATGATAAAATCCTATCAAATCTGTTTTTTCCTAGAATTTTCAAGGCTTTACAGCGATTTTTTTAGGAAAAACTGTATACAATTTTTCGCACTGAGCCAAGGGCTCTTAGAAAGAAAAGGAGGATTGAGCTATGTTTTTAATCGGAAATGGACGTCTTTTCACCAGAGACGAAAAGAACAGCTTTTTCGAGAATGGCGCAGTAGTTTGGGAAGACAATACTATTGTAGAAGTCGGGGATTTTGAGACATTAAAGAAAAAATACGCAGATGCGGAATTTATTGACGCAAAGGGTGGTGTGATTCACCCGGCTTTTATCAATACCCACGAGCACATCTACTCTGCTTTGGCAAGAGGCTTATCCATCAAGGGCTATGCTCCCAACGGATTCTTAGAGATTCTGGACGGACTTTGGTGGACTATTGACCGGAATCTGGACAACGACTTAACCAAGCTTTCCGCAGAAGCTACCTATTTAGAGTGTATCAAGAACGGAGTAACCACCATCTTCGATCACCATGCTTCCTTCGGAGAGATTCCCGGTTCCCTTTTCGCCATCGAAGAGGCTGCCAGAGACTTCGGCGTACGTTCTGTTCTTTGCTATGAGATTTCCGATCGTGACGGTAAAGAAAAGGCACATGCCGCTATCAAGGAAAATGTTGACTTTGCAAAGCACGCTCTTTCCCTGAAGGATGACTTCATCAAGGGTATGATGGGTATGCATGCAAGCTTTACCATCTCCGATGAAACCATGGAGCTTTGCCGTAAGGAGAAGCCGAAGGAGATCGGATACCACATCCACGTAGCGGAGGATATCCTGGACCTTCACCGTTGCTTAAAGGAGCACGGCAAGAGAATCGTAGACAGACTCTATGACTGGGACGTATTAGGGGAGAAGACCTTACTGGCACACTGCATTTATGTAAATCCTCACGAGATGGATTTGATTCGCGATACCAATACCATGGTAGTACACAACCCGGAATCCAACATGGGTAATGCCTGCGGATGTCCTCCCACCATGGAGATTGTACATAAAGGAATTCTTACAGGATTAGGTACAGACGGATACACCCATGATATGATAGAATCCTGGAAGGTGGCTAATATTCTCCATAAGCATCATTTGGTAGACCCGGGTGCCGCTTGGGCAGAGGTTCCGGAAATGCTTTTCCAGGGCAATGCTCGTATCGCTAACCGTTATTTTGAAAAGAAGCTGGGCGTATTAGAGAAGGGTGCAGCTGCGGATATCATCATCACCGACTATATCCCGCCAACACCGATGAACGCCGGCAACTTAAACGGCCACATGCTCTTCGGTATGAACGGTCGTTCCGTAGTTACTACCGTAGGAAATGGTAAGATTCTGATGAAGAACAGAGAGCTTCAGGGAATCGACGAAGAGAGATGCCTTGCCAAGATTCGCGAGGGTGCAGCTCGTTTAGAGAAGAAAATTAACGGTTAAAACGGAATTTCACAAAAAGCAAAGTATTTCTATAGAAGAAAAGGGTAGCTGAGAACCCTTTTCGTTCTGGAAACTTTGTTCGCAACATTAATGGGCCATTCTTGGTCAGGCAAGAATACCCCATCAGGGAAAAGCCCTCCTGTAAATCAGGAGAAGACGCAGGATCTTAAGCAGGAGGGCTGTTTACCCGAAAAGGAGATTTCCATGAGTGATATTATGACCCCGATTCCCTTTGACAGATTGATGAACCGTATTTTGGTAGAGCATCAACAGGGAGCTGTTTTTGGTATGCAGAAATGCTACCAGGCAAAAAACCTTCAGCCAAACACTCTTTTTGGCAGAAAATTAGAAGGACAGATTGGACCTGCTGCAGGACCTAACACCCAGCTTGCCCAGAACATCGTTGCTTCTTACTACGGCGGCGCTCGTTTCTTCGAGTTAAAGACCGTACAGAAGATGGACGGTAGAGAGCTGGCAGCTTGTGTAGCAAAGCCCTGTATCACAGCAGAGGACGAGTGTTACAACTGTGAGTGGTCCACAGAGTTGGAAGTACCACAGGCTTTTGCAGAGTATGTAAAGGGCTGGTTCGCTTGTAAGGTTATGGCGAAGGAGTATGATTTAGGCGATCCGGATGCTTTCCAGTTCAACATTTCCGTAGGATATGATCTGGAAGGAATCAAGCTTCCCAAGGTAGACCGTTTCATCAACGAGATGAAGGACGCTAAGGATACCGAAATCTTTAAGGAGTGTAAGGCATGGCTTTTGGCTAACCTTGACCGTTTCCGGAAGGTGACCAAGGAAGATGTAGAGGCTATTCAGTCCGAAATCATCAACAGCGTTACCGTTTCCACCCTTCACGGCTGTCCTCCTTCCGAGATTGAGGCGATTGCTTCTTACCTGATTCAGGAAAAGCATTTGCACACCTTCGTAAAGTGTAACCCTACTCTCTTAGGATATGAAACCGCTCGTGCAATCTTAGACGAGATGGGCTACGACTACATCGCTTTCACAGACTTCCACTTCAAGGATGACTTACAGTACAGCGATGCAGTACCTATGTTAAAGCGTTTGCAGGAATTGGCAAAGAGCTTGAACTTAGCCTTCGGTGTAAAGATTACCAACACCTTCCCTGTAGATGTGAAGAATAACGAGCTTCCTTCTCAGGAAATGTATATGTCCGGTAAGTCCCTCTTCGCTCTTTCCATGTCTGTAGCGAAGATGCTGACCAGAGACTTTAACGGAAGCCTTCGTATCTCCTTCTCCGGCGGTGCGGATTACTTCAACATTGAGCGTATCGTGGAAGCCGGCATTTGGCCTGTAACCATGGCAACCACCCTCTTAAAGACCGGTGGATACCTTCGTTTCATCCAGATGGCTGAGCTTTTAGAGAAGAACCTTGCAAAGCCTTGGGAAAAGGTTGAGCTTTCCTTAGTGGAGAAGATGATTGCAGACGCTAAGAGCGATAAGCACTTAGTAAAGCCCGTTAAGCCCCTTCCCAACAGAAAGTCCGATAAGAAGGTTCCTTTGGTTGATTGCTACACCATGCCCTGTCGTGACCGTTGCCCAATCCACCAGGATATCACCAGCTACGGCCGCCTGGTAAATGAAGGCAAGTTCCAGGAAGCTTTAGAGGTTATCTTAGATAAGAACCCGCTTCCCTTCATGACCGGAAATATCTGTACTCATACCTGTCAGTCTGCTTGTACCAGAAATCACTATGAGACAGACGTACAGATTCGTACCAACAAGTTAATCGCTGCAAGAGGCGGATATGATGCCGTTCTTCCCGGATTAAAGCAGGAAGGTTCTGTGCAGAAGAAGGTTGGTGTTATCGGAGCAGGCCCTGCAGGTATCTCTGCCGCTTTCTTCTTGGCAAGAGCAGGCGTAGAAGTACATGTTTACGATAAGGACGCTGTAGCCGGCGGTGTAGTAGCCAACGTTATCCCCGGATTCCGTATCCCTGCTGAAGAAATTCAGAAGGACGTAAACCTGGCTAAGCAGTACGGCGCTCAGTTCCACCTTGGACAGGAAGTGAACGATATTGACGCTTTCCGTAAGGAAAATAACTTTGACGCTGTAGTCGTTGCTATCGGTGCCCACAAGGAAGCTCCCCTTGTACTGGAAAAGGGAGAGGCTTACAACGCTCTACATTTCCTGGCAGACTTCAAGGCACAGGACGGCAAGTTAAACTTAGGAAAGAACGTTGTTGTAGTAGGTGCAGGAAACACCGCTATGGACGTTGCAAGAGCTGCGAAGAGAAATGCAGGAGTAGAAAATGTTTATCTGGTTTACAGAAGAACAAAGCGCTACATGCCTGCGGATCAGGAAGAATTGGAAGAGGCTATTGAAGAGGGCGTAAACTTCCAGGAGCTCCTTGCTCCATTTACCCATGAGAACGGCAAGTTACTTTGCCATCGCATGGTACTCTCCGATGTGGATGCTTCCGGAAGACGTTCCGTTAAGGAAAGCGACGAGGTGGTTGAGATTCCCTGCGATACCGTAATCGCTTCCATCGGTGAGAAGGTAGACGGTTCTTACTATGAGAAGAACGGCATTGCCGTTACCGAGAAGGGACTGCCTGTATTAAAGAAGGAAAGCAACGAGACTTCCGTAGCCGGCGTTTACGCTGCAGGAGACGGTGCTTTCGGCGCTTCCGTAATTGTAAAGGCTATTGCCGATGCTAAGCTTGCTTGCGAAGCAATCTTAAACAAGACCATCGGTACCGACCGTCCTTCTCAGACAACAGATGAGAAGATTTACGGAAAGAAGGGTAATCTTGTAGAGCCGGAGAAGGGATTAAATCCTGACAAGCGTTGTCTTGCCTGCGACCACATCTGTGAGAACTGCTGCGACGTATGTCCTAACCGTGCAAACTTCGCCATTAAGGTTCCCGGCGTAGAGATGCACCAGATTATCCACGTGGATTACATGTGTAACGAGTGTGGTAACTGTGAGACCTTCTGCCCATACGATTCCGCTCCTTACAAGGAGAAGTTCACCCTCTTCCACAGAGCCGAGGAAATGGAAGACTCCACAAACGACGGATTTGCATTCGTTGACAATGATGGAAATGCCATTGTACGCGTAGGCGGCGAGAAGATGAACTACAAGGTAGGCGATAAGAACTCTAAGCTCTTCTATCGTCTGGCTGAACTGGTAGATACCGTTTACAACGATTATTCTTACCTCTTAATCTAATAGGAAAGAAATATAAGACTGCAGAATAGGTTATAGTTTCATGCAGTTGCAGGTCTAAAGCTAAGGCGGGCTCTCACAGAGCTCGCCTTTTTTGCGTTGGACTTAAAAAGCAAAATAGTAAAGAAATTTTCGGCAATATAGGTCTGAATATGGGGTAGTCTGAGCCCGTCGGTACTTGCGAAAAACAAGTGAAACGAAGTTTTTCG
>CALHIC010000437.1 GCA_938030845.1 uncultured Oribacterium sp.
CGCTACAAGGGTGTGATTTGTGATCGTTGCGGTGTAGAGGTTACCAAGTCTTCTGTACGTAGAGAGCGGATGGGGCATATCGCCTTAGCTGCTCCCGTATCCCACATTTGGTACTTCAAGGGAATTCCTTCCCGTATGGGACTTATTTTGGATATCAGCCCCAGAATTCTGGAAAGAGTTCTGTATTTTGCCTCCTATGTGGTTCTGGATCCCATGGAAACGGGATTAAACTATAAGGATGTGCTTTCCGAGAAGGAATACAGAGATGCTGTAGAGCAGTACGGTTACGGCAATTTCCGCGTAGGAATGGGTGCGGAAGCGGTATATGAGCTGCTTTCCAACATTGACCTGGAGAAGGAGTATACGGACCTTCGTGGAGAGTTGGACAGCTCTTCCGGACAGAAGAGAGCCCGTATCGTAAAGCGTTTGGAAGTGGTGGAAGCTTTCCGTTCCTCCGGAAATAAGCCGGAGTGGATGATTCTTTCCAACCTTCCTGTAATTCCTCCCGATTTACGTCCTATGGTACAGCTGGATGGCGGACGTTTTGCTACCTCCGACTTAAACGACCTGTATCGTAGAATTATTAATAGAAACAACCGTCTGGCAAGACTCTTGGAGCTCGGAGCACCGGAAATTATCGTGCGTAACGAGAAGAGAATGTTGCAGGAGGCGGTGGATGCCCTGATCGACAACGGCAGAAGAGGACGTCCTGTAACCGGTCCCGGAAACCGTGCTTTAAAGTCCCTTTCCGATATGTTAAAGGGTAAGCAGGGACGTTTCCGTCAGAACCTTTTAGGAAAGCGTGTGGACTACTCCGGACGTTCCGTAATCGTAGTAGGACCGGAATTAAAGATTTATCAGTGCGGTGTGCCTAAGGAGATGGCTATCGAGCTCTTTAAGCCCTTTGTTATGAAGGAGCTGGTAAAGAGCAACAAGTCTCATAACATTAAGAATGCCAAGAAGATGGTGGAAAGACTGGATCCATTGGTTTGGGATATCTTGGAAGATGTTATTAAAGAGCACCCGGTTATGTTAAACCGTGCCCCTACCCTGCACCGTTTGGGAATTCAGGCCTTCGAGCCGGTTCTGGTAGA
>CALHIC010000438.1 GCA_938030845.1 uncultured Oribacterium sp.
TTGCCTTTGCCATATCGATGCGGTGCAGGATAACTTTATCTTCACAAAAGAAGGAGTTAAGATGATTGACTGGGAGTACGCAGGCATGGCAGACCCCTTACTGGATATCGCCATGGGAGCAATCTACTCCTATATGGATTTTGAAGAGGCAAAGCAATTTTTGAAGGATTATCTGCAGGTTGCGAAGTCGGAAGGAAAAGAAAAACCGCTGATCCTGAGCAGAAGAACAGAAGAAGATTTGGAGAAACTACTGATTGCCTATATGGGATTATCAGGACTGCTATGGAGCCTCTGGTGCGCTTATAAGATGAGAAAAGGACAGGAATTTGGAGAATACAGTCTGAAAATGCTTAGATACTTCAAGGATGCCAAGAAGATTTTGGGAATTTAGAACCGGAATCGTTTTTAGATTTGAAAGAATTTGAAAGCCATGAGCCTAAACTTGTCTATACGCCTTTTGCTAAAACTTGGCTAAAAGTCATAAGGCTACGGTGTTTACAAAGCCATAAGCCTAAAAGTGGCGAAGCCACTTTTATAAAAAGCAGCCGATGCAGATTTTTGCTCATAAGCTAGCTTATGGACAAAAATCTGCACTGACCGCTTTGCATTCCTTACGGAATGCTCAGACTTATGGCGAGAAATACCAAATTCATTACAACTTCAATCACTAAAACAAGAATAATTCTTTATACTATTTTTATTTTTATTCCTATTCTAAATAGGATAAAATATACTCATTGCTAAAAATATATCAAAATTCAAGGAGGAATCCCATGGCAAAAACAATACTAGTAGGAGCTAACCACGCAGGAACAGCCTGCGCAAACACCATTCTGTCCTATCCCAATCAGGAGCTTACCATTTATGACCAGAACAGCAACATTTCCTTTTTAGGATGTGGAATGGCTCTTTGGATCGGAGAGCAGATTCATTCCGGAGACGGCCTGTTCTATGCAAAGCCTCAGGACTTTCTGACAAAGGGAGCAAAGGTAAACATGGAGTCTCAGGTGCTTTCCGTGGATTATGACAAGAAGACCGTTAAGGTACAGCTTAAAGACGGACAGGTGATTGAAGATCACTACGACAATTTGGTTTTTGCTACAGGATCTATCCCCAACAGAATCCCGGTAAAGGGCTTTGATTTAGAGAATGTGCAGATGGTAAAGCTTTACCAGAACGCTGCAGAGGTTATCGAAAAGCTGAAGAACAAGGGCGAGTTCAAGAAGGTATGTGTCCTTGGAGGAGGCTATATCGGAGTGGAGCTTGCGGAAGCCTTCCAGCGTCTTGGCTTGGAAGTAACCTTGATCGATATGGTGGATCGTATCCTTGCAGGATATTTTGATGCTCCCTTCTCCGATGAGTTAAAGAACAGAATGGAAGAGCACGGCATTAAGCTGGCTTTGGGGGAGAAGGTAGAAGAGTTCTTAGGAGAAGGTAAGGTATCCGGTGTTAAGACCGATAAGGGTGTATATGATGCGGATATGGTAATCTGTGCTGTGGGCTTCAGACCGAATGCAAGTCTGGGAGCGGACCACTTAAAGCTGTATCAAAATGGCGCTTATCTGGTAAACAGAAAGCAGCAGACCAGCGATCCTTCCGTTTATGCCATCGGAGACTGTGCAAGCCTTTATGACAATGCAAGAGGCAGAGAAAACTATATCGCCTTGGCGACCAATGCGGTACGTTCCGGCGTTGTAGCAGGCCATAACATCTGCGGAACTCCTGTAGAAAGCTTAGGAGTCCAGGGCTCCAGTGCTTTAGGAATCTACGGCTACAAGCTGGCTTGTACCGGCCTTTCCTTAACGGCAGCGGAGAGAGAAGGCATGGACGTATCCTACGAGGATTACGAGGATACCCAGTTCCCTGCCTTCATGGAAGTGGAGAATCCGAAGGTGAAGATTCGTATTGTTTACAAGAAGGAAGATAAGAAGATTGTGGGTTGCCAGTTAGGCTCCAGCTACGATGCAACCGCCATCATTCATTTCTTCTCTTTGGCTATTCAGAAGGGCTTGACTATGGCTGAGCTTCCCTTGGTGGACCTCTTCTTTATGCCACACTTCAACCAGCCATACAACTATGTCACCAGAGCAGGATTGAACTGGCTGAACAAAGAATTAGGATTAAAAGG
>CALHIC010000439.1 GCA_938030845.1 uncultured Oribacterium sp.
CACCGGATTCTTCGCTACTCCTTCAAGGACAATGGGAGAAAGCTTGTCGGTTTCCAAAAGAGTGCCGTTGATATACACACGGCCGTTTTGGATAATCACGGTTTCTCCGGGCAGTCCGATGATACGTTTTATATTGTTGGACTTATCCTTTTTTTGAAAAAGCACCACATCATAACGTTTCGGCTTTTTAAACTGATAAAAAAATTCATCCACCAGTACCGTATCTCCCGCAGAAAGGGAGGGCTCCATACTGTGACCGGAAACTCTTGCCAAAGAAAAAAAGCTATGCACCACAAACCAGGCCAGGGAAAGGATAACAATAAAATCCACTAAATTACGAATCCATTTTTGCAGTATTGCTTGTTCTTTCATGGGGCTCCTTTCCCTTTTGATTTTTCGTTTCTAAAACATAGCAACTATTTTTAAAGTACATCAACTATATTCTACACATTGCATCGATAATAAAAAAGGTGTCCCCTGAGGAACACCGCTTTTTACTCTTATTTTGCAGCCTTAACCTTAGCAGCCTTACCAACACGGTCACGAAGGTAGTTCAACTTAGCTCTTCTTACCTTACCTCTACGAACCACTTCAATCTTCTCTACGAATGGGCTGTGGATTGGCCAAGTCTTCTCTACACCCACACCGTTGGATGTCTTACGAATAGTAAAGGTTTCTCTGTTGGATCCACCCTGAATCTTCAGAACAGTTCCCTCGAAAACCTGAGTTCTCTCTCTGTTACCCTCTTTAATCTTGTTGTATACCTTAACGGTATCTCCTGTGTTGAAGTCTGCCAATGCTTCTTTTCTCAGCTGAGCATCTTCAATTCCCTTAATGATTTCATAATTTGACATTTCTTTGTCCTCCATAATAATTCCATGTTCATACACGTCTTGCGTCAGCGGAACATATGATACGGTTTTCGTTTTGTCCTATTACAAAACAGCCCTAATAAATTACCACAAAGCCTTGGAAAATGCAAGCAAAATCCCTGCCTTAGCTTCATTTTTTCATCTTTTCCTCTTCTTTTTTTCGATAAAAAGCTCCGGATTTTCTTCTCTATATTTTTCATACAGCTCCGGTCTTTGTTCCTTCGTGACTCTAAGACTTTCTTCCCACCTCCACTGCCGGATTTTTTTATGATCTCCGGAAAGAAGAATTTCAGGAACCTCTCTATCCTGGAAGCTTCTGGGGCGGGTATATTGGGGATATTCTA
>CALHIC010000440.1 GCA_938030845.1 uncultured Oribacterium sp.
AAGCTTGAAGTTAGTACCGCTGCGAAGGCGAGGTTAGCGGAAGCGTGCCCCGATTATAGACCTATACTGCATTTGAGCGCATCTTTATGATAAATACAGTCTTCAATACACAGGATTAAGCTAGCGAGAGCGTACCCCGTTTCAGACCTATATTGCTTAGAAAACTATTTTTACAGCCCCTAAATCTTATACTCCGCTTGCGGAAAGCAATTCCACAAGGGCTCCTCGTAGAGATTCCGAAGTACATCGGGAGTGTACCGCTCCCAAAATCTCCGCCCTGGTCTTCTTTCCCAATTCCTCCAGGCAAGCATAAATCCTTGTCTTTTCGTCATAGGAAATCTGGGCATTCTGTAAAAGCGTAAAGGCTCTGTCCTGTAAGAGCTTATTCTCCTGCGCCTCTCTCTTTTCCCGGTCATAGCGATAGCGAAGACAAATGCCTTCCTTTCCGTCCCAGGCAGGAAGAGAAAGGAGCAACGCGTCCTCCTCTTCCAGATAATCCCCTACTTCTACCGGAAGCTCCGTATCGCCGTAGGTCAGGCTTAAGCCTTCTAAAGAGGAAACCCCTCTTAGGTGCAGAAGGAAGAGTCTCTCCTTGGGAAGGGCATTTTCATTTCCCTCCACTGCGGAAATGTGAAGTACCTCCTCCACGGATTCACCCTTACTTTCATGTCGAAGGGAAAATCTGGTAAAGGCCCAATCTTCTTTACGGAAGTCGGCATATTCATGCTCGTCCTCTGCCAGACAGAAGCTTCCGTCTGCCCCGGAGAAGATATGAAGCTCCATAAGCTCCGGCGCATCCACTGCATTGCCCTCTTCTCTACCGTCCAGAGGAAGAATGGTACCTTCTTTAGCAAGAACCGGAATGCTTTCCAGACTCCGATACAGCTCCAGTTCTCTTCCTCCCGTAAGCTTTTCTCCGGTAAAGAAATCTACCCAGCATCCCTCCGGAAGCCATGCCTTAACCTTTCCTAAGCCGCTGACAGGATCCTCCTTCTCCGTAATGGGGGCACAAAGCAGCTCCGTTCCGAAGTAATACTCATTTTTGTAATCGTACAATCCGTCCCAGGGCTTCTCCTCGTAGTACAACGGCAAAATCAAAGGACGTCTTTCCACATGGGCCAGATAGTTCATGGTGTAAAGATAAGGCACAAGAGCCTTTCTCAGACGCAGGAAATTCTTGGAAACCGCCTCCGCATCCCGACTGTATTTCCATGGCTCCTTTCCGTTAAAGGCATTGTTGGTACTGTGCAAGCGCATGATGGGAGAAAATACCCCAAGCTGTACCCAACGGGTAAAGAGGGAATCATCCCGCACTCCCCACATATGTCCCCCGATGTCATGACTCCACCAGCCGTAGCCGATATTGCTGGCCGTGGCGGTAAAATAGGGCTGAAAATCCAAGCTTTCCCAGGAAATCACCGTATCCCCGGAGAAGCCGATGGGATAACGATGGGAGCCGGGACCGGCATAGCGGGAAAGAATCAAGCCGCGCTTCTCTCCATTTTCCCCCTTATTATCCTCATAATGATAATGATTCAGCATCCAAAGAGGGTCCAAGCCCTTCATGCCGGAATTCTCTCCCTGCTGCCAGTCAATCCACCAAAAATCCACTCCGTCCTTTTCCATCGGGTGATGCACAAAGCGAAAATATCCTTCTCTAAACTTCTCATCCAAAAGGTCGAAAAGCACCGGCTCTTCTTCCTTTTGATTCACTCCCATAAACTCCGCAAAGGCGGGATAGCAATCCTCAAAGGCCCGGACGCCGTCTGCAGGGTGAACATTTAGGGTACAAGCCATCCCTCTGTCCTTCAAAGCCTTTAGGAAACGGGGAGGGTCAGGGAAAAGCTCCCTGTTCCAGCTATAGCCGGTCCATCCGGTACCGTATTTCTCCGGCACCTTGGTGATATGCCAATCCATATCAATTACCGCCACCTGGAAGGGAATATTTTCCTCTCGAAAACGGTCCATCAGCTCCAGATAGCTTTCCTCGGAATAGACAAAGTAACGGCTCCACCAGTTCCCCAAGGTATAGCGGGGAAGCAGAGGAACGTCTCCGCTAAGATGGAAGAAGTCCTTTAATGCCGTCTTATAGTCCGTGCCATAGGCGAAGAAATACAGGTCGATTGCCTCAGGATCCTCTCGAACAAAGAACTTATCCTCATGATAAAGCATGCTTTTACTGTCATCCAAAACGGAGAAAAGTTGCCGGGAAACGATTCCTTCTCCAAGTGGCAGGGCACCGTCTATGCCGTCCAGGGTTCTGGCCGTACCCTTCAAGCTCTCAATCTTATCCCCATAATGCCAAAGGGCGGAGGTGTTTCCCGCATCTCCGCTGACGAAAATCCGAAGATTTTCACTGCTGAAAGCTCCCCCCTTATAAATCAATCGAAGATATTTAGTGCGGAGAATTCCTTCTCCCTGCTTGCCCTCTTCCCAATGGAATTCTGCAGGAGGAAAGCTGCGGTTTACCACCATCTGGCTCTCCCCATCCACAAAGCAATCCTTTTCACTGTATTCCAGACGCAGCAATCTTTCTGTCAGCACAGTAAAACGAAAGTGCTTTCCCCTGACTTGATTCCCTTCTCT
>CALHIC010000441.1 GCA_938030845.1 uncultured Oribacterium sp.
AGTCCTTCACTGCGCCGGGAGAAGCTAGCGACTGGTTTTTTTCCAGTCGTTTAACTTCGTTTTTTCAAGCTCACAAATCGTTGTCTTGAATATTAAATTTCATTTTTTAATGAATCAAATGTTTTCTGACTAATTGACTATTTTAATTTTTTGTCTTGTTCTTTATCTGCATAGCTTTCTATGGTTAGATATTCCTTATTCAATTCATTTAGAAGTTCTTCTTCACTTGGTAAATACAGTTTATATTTTGATGCAAATATCTGTTTTTCATCTTCCGGAAGAGTATATTTAACAATAGAATCACTCTTATCAGCACAAAGTACAATGCCTATCGGAGGATTATCTCCCTCATTCATCATTTCTCTTTCATAGTAATGAACATACATCTGCATTTGTCCTAAATCTTGGTGTGTTAAATCTCCAATCTTCAAATCTATCAAGACAAAGCATTTCAGTATGTAGTTATAAAACACTAAATCTATTCTGAAATGTCTTCCGTCAAAGGTAAATCTTTTCTGCCTTGCTACAAATGAAAAACCTCTCCCTAATTCTAAAAGAAATTTCTGTAAATGAGTTATTAAGGCTTGTTCCAAATCACTTTCATAAAAATCTGTATTAGCTTCCAAACCTAAAAACTCCAACACATACGGATCTCTTATAATATCCTCTGGACTTTTACTTTTTTCCAATCTTGTTATTTCTTTTGACACTTCTTCTTTATCTTGACTTGATAATAATCTTTCATAGAAAAAACTGTTTATTTGTCTATCAAGCTGCCTTGTACTCCAATTTGATTTTACCGTTTCTTCCAAATAAAAGTTCCTTGCCTTTTCATTTTCAACACGCATAAGACTTCGATAATGTGTCCAACTCAATTCGCTACGCAGTGCGTAGCTATTTGGAAAAGTAAGATAAAATTGTCTCATATTCTTAAGATTTGCAACTGTAAAGCCTTTACCAAAGTCTTTTGTCATCTGTTTAGATAGTTCTTGCAATAAACCTTGCCCATATTCTGCTGTATATTTACCGCCTTGTTCATCAATAATTCTTTTACCAATATTCCAATAAGCTTCAACCATAGCAAAATTTGCTGTTTTATAAACCTTATTCCTTGCACTTATCAATATATTCTTAATTTCATTATAAAAATTATTTTCCATAACCATACCTTCTATATCCTTTTTTATTCTTAATAAGTAGCGTAAGCGAAGCCTGAGACATCTTGTTGAAGGGGAATTATTTATCATCAGACCATTCCTTTTTATCATTGTTCCAAATGGAGTTGGACTTTGTATTCTCCTTGTAAAATGGCTCGAGAAATAGCAAAAGGTAGGAATATATTTCCTCAAAGCTTGGTTTTCCTTTTACAATATTCAGCTTATTATAGGCATGCTCCAAGTCATCTTTCTGATTTAAAAATTTTTGAAATTTTCCGCAAACTCGACCGGTTTTTTGGAAGGCGGAAAAAATATCATTGACTTTAATTGTTATGCAGTGGGCTAAGGCATATACATCCACCATGTCTTTTACTCGTCGAAAGATAAAGTCACCGGATAAAACGCTGATTTTATCTGCCAGAATTTCATCTCTAATAATTCCCCTTACCTTAATGTCTCCAAGATAATACGCTTTATCACCCAGGGAGGGTTTTATGTCTATGTCCATAGAAGCAATTTCGTCTTCTGTTTCCTTTTCTACAATTCGAATACCTCCGGAACGGCGTTCCCCATATTCACGAGAGGGAATAGCGACTAAAGTAGGATGTGTTTTCTCGAGGCATTGACTGATGTCGCCAGCAATGGCGTCCATCGTTGGAGCAGTTCCGATCCAGCTGGCATCAATATCTTTGGTCATTCTCTCTATTTCTTCGAATCCATTTTCCTTTAGCAATAGCTTTAGAACTAAACCGCCTTTAAAAACAATGGGCAAATCAGTACTGGAAATGGAACCGATGATTTCATACATAATTTCTTCTTGCTTCGTCATTTAACCCACCTCAAAATAGTTTATAGCCCAGTCCTTTAACTCTTCAAATCGTTTCCGATTTTCTGCCTTGATATTTAATCCGCTGAAGCTTTCTTCGTGGGAATAGTAATACTTGCTTAAAGCCTCTACAAGAGCAGTTTCATCGCTATGCTCAAAATCGGAAAGCATATCATTTACGGCCTGACTAGGACTGGAACAAAGAACATTTTCAAAACGGATATACTCTATAGCTTCCAGATTTTCTACGATGTGGCATCGGATATTTTCGTCCGGGCTTTCCTCCAAGGCATAAACCTCCACCTTGCTTTCAGAAAAGTAGCCCACAAAGAGCTGCAAATATTCCAAGGCGGAGATAGAGCGTAAAATCATCGGCTGATTGCCCACTACATCTCTTAACCATGCTCTATTTGATGTATAGTCACTACTGATTTTCATATTGATCCTCATTGTCGTTCAAAGTGTTTTGTCATTTTTTGTTTCGGAAATCTTCGCCTCGTCGAGAATTCTGCACGCATTGGTTTTTGTTTCTTTTCCCATACTATTCTCCTAACTAGGAAACCCGTCCCTTTTCCATCTCATAAATCCGGTCCGCAAGAGACATCGTGGACCGTCTGTGAGAGACGAGAACTACTGTCTTTCCCTCTTTTTCTTTCTCTAAGGACTCCAAGATAATGCCCTCATTTAAGACATCTAGATTACTGCTAGGCTCATCGAGAAGCAGAAGCTCCGCATCGTGAAGGAAGGCTCTTGCAAGACCGATTCGTTGCTTTTCTCCATCAGAAAGAGAATCTCCAAGCTCGCCCACCTTCGTTTCATATCCTTTGGGGAGGCTCATGATAAAGTCATGAATGCTTGCTTTCTTCGCCGCATTTTCAATCTCTTCCTGCGTAGCGGAGAGCTTTGCGACCGCAATATTTTTCCCGATGCTGTCATGGAAGAGAATGGTATCCTGTGTCACATAGCTCGTCATTTTGCGAAGGCAGTCCGTATTGATTTCCTTCACATTTTTTCCGGAAAATAAAATCTCTCCCTTTTTCGTATCCCAGAAACGCATAAGCAGCTTTAAAAGAGTGGATTTTCCGGAGCCGCTGACACCGTGAATCCCGAGAACCTTTCCCTTCGGAATGTCAATCGAAACCTGCTTCAGAATGATTTCATCCTGATAAGAAAATGTAAGTTTTTCGACGTTTGCACCGTTAAATTCAATATTTTCTCCGTTTGATACCTCTTCTACCGCCGGCTCCTCCTCTAAAAGGGAAAGCACCCTCTCTCCGGAGGCCAAGGTCTGGTTTAAGGTATTGGAAAGAGAAGAAAGTGCTACAACCGGTCCAAAGGAGCTCATCATGGCAAGGGTGGAAAGAAGCATTTCAGAAAAGCTGACGATATGGCTCTGATAGAGAAAAAGCATGGTGAAAAATATTCCCCAGGAAAAAAGCTGAATCGCAAGATTCGTCACCGCACGCTGTGAGCCCTCAAAGGAGCTTAAGTTTCTCTGGAAAGCGGAGAGTCTTTTCGACCTTTCGTCCATTTCCATAGCTTGTTTTTCTCCCACATGGTATTGCTGGATTTCATCCAGACCGTAGAGACTGTTCAAAACAAAGTTATTCAGTTCTCCCATCTCGCTTCTAAGCGCCATTCCGGCTTCTGCACTGCGCTTTCCGTTCCAAATGGGAAGTAGCACGCCGACAGTAAGATAGGCAAAAAAAGCAATCCCCCCTGCCAGGATATGTTGCTTTCCGATAAAAATCAGCATAATCAGCGAAGTTAAAAAGGCAATCGCAATCGGGGAAACGGTATGCGCAAAAAAGACCTCTAAGAGTTCGATGTCCGAAGTAATGACGGAGATGAGATTCCCCTTTTCCTTTCCCTCCAGCTTTGCCGGGCAGAGTTTTCTTAATATGGCAAATACCTTGTGACGGATAATCGCTAAGATTCGAAAGGCAATGTAGTGGTTACAATACTGTTCGCCGTAGTGCAGGATTCCGCGTGCTACGGCAAAGAGGAGAATCACGGTAAAGAGCTTCTGCCATGAGCCTGTAGCAAAAGAGATGACGCTCCCCGGCATAAATAAACCGTCTCCGGAAAGCCCATGCAAAGCAGGAAGCTCCAAAATCCCCTTTAGGATTCCGTATCCCCCGAGAATGGTCAGGAAGATTGCACATAAAAATCCCAAAACACCTAAGATAATACCGGTCAGCATTACTCCCGTAAGAGGCTTTACAAGAACGATAAGCTTCCGCATAATGGCCAAATCCGACCTTCTTTTATTCATGCTTTTCCCCTCCTTCCTCTACCGTATCTTCCCTTTCTCCTGTTTTATCCTGCAAGTCTTCCATAATCCCGTGTTCTGCAAAACCGGTATCTTTTTGTTTTTCTGTAGAACTTTCTTTATGTGTTTCGGAAATCCTTTCCAGCTCCTTTTGTTCCTTAAACAAACGGCTGTAGCTGCCGCCCTTTTTCAGGAGCTCCTCATGCTTTCCGGCTTCCGCCACTCTACCGTTTTCCAACATGAAAATACAATCACTCCCTACAACATTAGCCAGCCTATGGGAAATCAAGAGAATCGTTCTGCTCTTTGCAAGCTCATGAATGACCTCCATAATCCTTTCTTCACTTTCCGCATCAATATTCGAGGTCGCTTCATCAAAAATATAGACCGGAGTATCGTGGAGAAGTGCTCTTGCAAGAGAAAGTCTCTGCTTCTGCCCTCCGGAAATATTGCTGCCGTTCGAAAGGAGCGGCATAGCAAGTCCGCCCTGTGCTTCCACGAAAGAGAGAAGATTTACCTTTCTTAAGGCCTCCTTCATTTCCTCCTCGGTTGCGGAGGGCTTTCCGAGAAGCAGATTCTCCCGGACAGTCCCCTTAAAGATCCAGCTGTCATGCCCGATCATCGTCATTTTATCGAGGATAGACCGAGACGAAAATTCCGTAAGCTCTCTTCCGTTTAACTTTACGGAGCCTTTGTAGCCCTTATTTTTCCCCATAAGAATCCCGGCTATAGTGGATTTTCCGGATCCGGAAAGACCCACGAGGGACACAAAGGAACAGGCAGGAATTTCCAATTCGATATCACGAAGGATTTCCCGACTCTCCTCATAGGAAAAGCAAAGTTTCTCCATAGAAATCCGTATTTCTTTTTCTTCCAGTACAGCTTTCCCGTCTTCCGCTTCCGGAAGATCCAGGAAAGCAAAGATTCGGTCACTTGCCTTCATGCCGTTCATGCCGATATGAAAGAAGCTTCCGAGCAGTCGCATGGGGAGAAAGAATTCCGCCGCAAGGAGGGTGATCATTAAAACGCCGGAAAGGGAAATTGCCCCTTTGGAAAATTGACCAAGTGCCGAGATGATCCCGACCGCCGCCCCGCCGTAAGCGATAATATCCATCACCGAAGTACTGTTTAACTGCATGGAAAGCACCTTCATCGTGATTTTCCGGAAAAGCTCCGCTTCCCTGTCCATGTCCTCCGCTGCAGCCTGATCCGCCTGATAAATCTTTAAGGTGGTCATGCCCTGCAGCTTTTCCAAAAAGCTGTCGCCCAGTCCATAATAGATTGCAAAATAGTTGCTGAGCAATTTTTTGGCTACAATCATAACAAGCATAATGACAATAGGAATAAGAGGCACAGCAAGTAGGAGGAGCAGTGCCGTTTGAACACTGATGCGCGAGAGGATAAAGAAGAGAGTAATCGGAGCCAAAAGGGAGTAGAAGAACTGACTTAAGTACCTTCCGAAATAGGTTTCCAGCTGTTCCACGCCTTCTCCTGCCATTTGCACGATTTCCGCGCTGTTTACGCTTTCTCGATAAGACGGCCCGAGGGCAAGCATTTTCCCATAAATCTTATTGCGAAGGATTCGTTTCACATCCGCACTGGCATGAAAGCTCGCCTTTGTATACAGGCGGTCGCAGAGAAAGCGAAAGCCCAGTCCGAGGAGAACAATCCCCATAGTCAGGGCTATTCCCTCCGTACTTAATTTCTGCTGCCAAGCATTCTCTAAGAGATGAGCAATATTGTACACAATCACGACCTGTGCAAGGAGCGAAATCCATTGCCATACTATCTGCTGTACGATATACTTTCCGGCCCCCTCTAAGAGCCGAATCAAACGCATTTTAATCATTAATTCTCCCTTTTCTTTTATCTATTTACACTTTCCTTTTCCATCATTTCAGTTTTATCCCCTAAGCATCCGGCTTTTTTCCCGCTTTCTTATTTTTCATTCCCTCTACCGCATGAGAAATCGATAAGAGCGGATGATGGAGCAGCATACTCGGTCCGCTTATCCGCATGACCGTCCGAATCTTCTCCCGCATTTCCGGCGAATAGCAGTGTACCGGGCAATAACTGCAGAAACTCTTTTTTTCCATAAAAGGACAACGGGCAATCCTCGATATGGCATAGTCCGAAAGCGCCTTACATTCTCCGCAAAGTGCCCCGGAGCTACCGTGCTTCTTCTTGCAGTATAGAGAAATCATCTCCGAGATCAAACGGATTTCATCCTGTCTCTTCTTTTCAATCTGCTCTGAATTCATAAAGCGCACTCCCTTTCTTTGCCAATAGAGTAAAGATTTTGTCAGTTGCTAAAGGAATAAAAAGAGAGTAATCATTAACACTTTGATACAATGGTTTCGACTAAAAAACTATGCAAAGGAGATTACTCTAATGGATATTGTAGCACTATTGGAGGTTTTGGCAAAAGGCTTACTTGACGCAGAGAACAAATATAGTGGCTTTTCTCTTGTAATTTATGATTTTCAAAATACAATGGAAAGCAAAGAAACTTGTCTTGTGCTTTACTTTAAGATTAGGAGGAAGAGGATGGCAGAGCTACAGTATAATTTGATTGATGATTGGGAAAAGAAAGAGGTGGATCTTCCTGCATTGGAAGAAGCCTTAGAGCAGGAAAGTTCTAATCGTTATAGTGGAAAGGTATTTCATGATATTGCAGCAAAGTGGAAGAAATACAAGAAAAGGGGCGTTTCGAATCTTTACCTTTTAAAGGAAGCTGAAGATGAAGGTCTGGCTTGTGCGTACTATGCTTATTCGATTACAAATGGTGTGATAGAGGGGGCACAGCTGGAAAATTTGCGTACGCTTTGCGCAGAGAAGCTCTCTACT
>CALHIC010000442.1 GCA_938030845.1 uncultured Oribacterium sp.
TCTACGGTAAGCTCTGTTTTTTCCAATGGTGCGGATTCCTGCACGGTGGCATTATTCTCTCCGCTGTTATTCTGGGAAGTACCGTTTGTATTCTCTCCGGCATTGCTGCTTCCGGAATCTGTATTTCCGGGGCTTAGGTCGGTACTATTACTTCCTTCTACAGGACCCTGAGAAATTGAGGGGGCATTTTCCTCTGTATATACAATGGCGGTATTTTCCGTGCCCTCTACAGGATTTGCCAAAGCAAGAAAGGGCTGTGTTGCGGAAATACTCATTAGTGTAAGAATGGCAGCGAATTTTTTCGCTTGATTCATAGTCAACCTCCTTAAATTCTAATATACCTATGAACCTTAACACAAAAACGCAAAAAGAACTAGGGAGCATTTACATTTTCATGGGATTACTATAGAATTGTAAAAATCTCGACAGAATTTAAGGAGGAAGTAATGAAAAAGAAAGAAGAGCTCTACGTTACAAAATCAAGCCTTCCTCCTTTGGAGGAATTTCTGCCCTTTTTGGAAAAGTTATGGGAAACTCGTCTGTTAACCAATATGGGAGAATTTCATGAACAACTGAAAAAAGAGCTCTCTACCTATCTTTTGGTGGAAGATACGGAGCTATTTGTAAACGGACATATCGCTTTAGAACTTTTGATTGAAAGCCTTGGGAAAAAAGGGGAAATCATTACCACTCCCTTTTCCTTTGCCAGTACCACCCATGCCATTGTACGAAACGCTTGTACTCCGGTGTTTTGCGATATTGAAGAGGAGTTTTATACTATAGATGTAAAAAAACTTCGCTCCCTGATTAGCAAGGATACGGTGGCTATATTACCGGTACATGTCTATGGGCATCTTTGCGATGTGGAGGAGTTGGATAGGATTTCCAAGGAATACGGTATTCCGGTGCTTTATGATGCTGCCCACGCCTTTGGGGAACGTTACCATAGAAGAGGAGTGGGAAGCTTTGGCTATGCCTCCATGTTTTCCTTTCATGCTACCAAAGTTTTTCACAGTATAGAGGGCGGTGCGGTTTGCATTGGAGAGAAAAATCCGGAGCTTATGCATAAGCTTTATGCCTTGAAAAATTTCGGTATTATGGGGCAGGAAAGCGTGGAGCTTGTGGGCTGTAACGGGAAAATGAATGAATTTTCCGCATCCATGGGACTTTGCAATTTACGGCATATAGGGGAATATATTAAGGAAAGGGAAAAGCGGTACCGGCATTACGAAAGCCTGTTAAAGGACGTCCCCGGTCTTATTTTCCCTAAGGAGCAGGAGGGTGTGGAAAAAAACTATGCCTATTTACCGGTTCGGATTTTAGGAGAGGGAAGAAGAAATCAGATTTTCTCCCTTCTGGAAAAGGAAGGCATTCATCCCAGAAAATACTTTTATCCTTTGATTTCCGAGTATGATTGCTATAAAGGAAAGTTTTCGGGGGATGGCACGCCGATAGCCAAGAAAATTGCGGAGGAAATACTGACTTTGCCCATCTATCCTGATTTGGATTTTTCCGATATTGAAAGAATTTCCGTTATTTTACAAAAGGAGTGTTCATGAAAAATATTCTGTGTACAGCCTTGGGCTCCTTTTCCACCAAGACGGTTATAGAAGGACTGGAAAAGAAGGGCTATACCGTTTATGGGGCGGACTGTTATCCCGGAGAGTGGATTCCCATGGCGAAAAGGGTGAAGGACTTTGCCCAAATCCCCTTGGTACGGGAGGAAAAGAACTATTTGGACAGCATCCTTTCCTTATGTAAGAAGTGGAAGCTTTCCGCCATTTTTCCGCTGATTGATTTGGAAGTGGATTTTTACGAAAAACATAAGGAACGCTTTAAAAAGGAGGGAATTACTCTTTGTATTCCCAAGGGGGATCTAAGTCTGATTCGGGACAAATACCTTTTAAGTAAATTTCTTTCTGACAAGCTGGAAGAGGGATTTTCCGTGATTCCCGGAGAAGAGTATGAAGATTTGGATTTTGAGAATCTATCTTTTCCCATGATTGCCAAGAAAAGAAACGGTCGTTCCTCGGAGGGCTTGTGCGAGATAGAGGATGAGGACCAGTTAGGATTTTTCTGCAATAAGATGTGGAGAGAAGAGGAGAAGAACTACATTTTCCAAAGAAAAATCGAAGGGAATGTCTATACCGTAGATTACTTTCGAGGTCATGGGGGAGTGGATAGAGCGCTGGTACGGAAGGAAAATCTTCGGACGAAAAATGGAGCCGGAGTCAGTGTGGAAATTTTGCCGGAGAAGGGCATTGAAAGGCAGTGCAAGCGGATTGCAGAAGCTCTAAATCTTTATGGTCTTGTGAATTTTGAGTGGATTTACGAGGAGCAGGAGGACTGCTTTTATTTTCTGGAAATCAATCCCCGACCTTCCGGCGGAATAGGATTTTCCGTGCTGGCGGGAGCGCCCTTTGTGGAAGAGGCGGTGGCATTCTATCTTTCTGAGACATCGGAACAGGGTGCCGAAGGAGAGAAGGCTGCAGGAAGGCTGTCAGAAACAAAGGCGATGGCGGATTTTGTTTCTCAAAAGCCGGAAGCCGGTATTCGTTATGGTTTTTACGGAAAGTATTATGATGATTTTTATCTTTCCTAGCTAAGACAGATAAAAAGTTAAAAAATTCTTCTAAGGAGGATATGTTGGAAGAAAAGAAATTACTCTGGATTATTCCCGCCTATAATGAGGCGAAAAGTCTGGATGCGGTGGTGGAAGACATTTTGTCCGCAGATCCTAAAGCGGAATATATTATTGTTTCCGACGGTTCCACAGACGGAACTGTGGAGCTTTGCCAAAAAAAGGGCTATTCCTACCTTGCCCTTCCGGAAAATCTCGGTTTAACAGCCTGTTTTCAAACCGGTATGCGTTATGCGGATCAAAGGGGCTTTGCCTTTGCCTTGCAGTTTGACGGTGACGGACAACACCGGGCGGAGGATGTGGAGGCTTTGCTGGAAGAAGCGGAAAATGGCGTGGACATTGTTTGCGGTTCCCGTTTTCTGGAAAAGAAAAAAGGAGGCTCTTTACGAGACTTCGGTTCTGCCTTAATCAGCCTGGCTATTCTTTTAAGAACCGGAACAAAACTGACGGACCCCACCTGTGGACTTCGGATTTACGGACGGGAAGCCATTCTTCGCTTTTCCAGAGAACGAAATTTCTCTCCGGAGCCGGATACTCTGGCCCATTTACTTTTGGCGGGAATGACGGTTTCCGAGGTGCCGGTAAAGATTCGGGAAAGACGGGAGGGAGAGTCCTATTTAAAACCCTGGAATGCGGCAAAATATATGACCAGAGTACTTTTGTCTATTCTTTTTTTCGGAAATACAAAAATATAGAAAGTAGTGTAAAAGAACGTAATGAGTATAGAGGCAGTTGGAAAACAGGGAGGGCAGAAGCCTTCCTTTATGAAAAATGATGTGCTTTGGAACGGCATAGGCAGTATGTGCTATGCCCTGGCTTCCATGGTGCTGGCTTTCTTTGTCCTTCGTTTAGGGGGAGAGGAGCAGGGAGGAATCTTCGGCTTCGGTTACTCTACTTTAGGACAACAGTTTTTCATTGTGGCTTACTTTGGGCTTCGACCCTTTCATATCACGGATATGAAGGGAGAGTTTTCTTTTCGGCAGTATAGGCAGTTTCGCAGTCTTACCGGTGGCTTGGCTCTGATTTTTGCTCTTGCTTTTCTTCTTTTTCAGTATTGCACCGGCTCTTATACTGGAGAGAAGACGTTGATTTTATTTTTCCTCTGTCTCTTTAAAATAGGGGATGCCTTTTGTGATGTGTATGAGTCGGAGCTGCAAAGAAGGGGCGTGTTGTATAAGGCCGGACAGTCCATGTTTCTTCGCACGGTTTTTTCCGTTTTGGCTTTGTTGATTTTTCTCGGTATCACTAAAAACCTTTTCTTAGGAGCTATTGCTATGAATCTGGCACAGCTTGTCTCCTTCTTTTTATTCTCCTTCCTCCCCTTAAAAGCTACAATGCCCCTGGGGGAAGAAAAGTGCCTAAGCAGGTCGGATTTAGCAAAGCTTTTGAAGGAGGTCTTCACCCTCTTTCTATCCGTATTTTTAGATTTTTATGTGTTTTCTTCCAGTAAATATGCGGTGGATCAGGTTTACGGCTCTTCCCGTTCCGGTATTTTTAATCTCTTGTTTATGCCCGGGAATTTCATTTATCTTTTGGCAAATTTTATTATCCGTCCGGCCCTTCCCCATCTTGCGGTGCTTTTCCAGGAAGGAAAGGAAAAAGCCTTTCGAAAGCAGGAAAAGTCCTTGTTTAAAAAGGTAGCTTTACTGTCCTTGGTACTTTTTCTTCTGGCCCTTATTTTTTCCGGCTTGGCCCTCAGGATTTTAGAGTGGATCCTTGGCAGCAGCTTTTTTGGAAAGTTTACGGGAGAAAGATGGACCTTCTGCATTTTGATTTTGGGCGGAGCTTTCTATGCTCTGGCTAACACGGAGTATTATCTTTTGATTTTAAAACGAAAGCAAAAATGGGTTTTTATGGGCTATGGCATTGCCAGTCTGCTTTCCTTTTTTACGGTAAATCCGGTGGTGGCCAGGGGAGGATTTTTTTACGGAAGTCTGCATTTTCTCTCCATGATGGTCTTTTTGTTCCTTTTCTTCTTTGTTACGGGACACGGGAAGGGAGAATT
>CALHIC010000443.1 GCA_938030845.1 uncultured Oribacterium sp.
TCCAGACGCATAACCTTGACTCCCATCGTCGCGCGGCCCGTCTGAGAAATATTAGCAACACTGGTCCGAATAATGACACCTGTATTGGTGATAATCATCAAATCTTCTTCACCAGTGACGGTCATCAGACCAGCAAGAGGTCCGTTCTTATCAGTGATATTAGCCGTCTTAATCCCTTTACCACCTCGGCCCTTGGTAGGATATTCGCTGGCAAGAGTTCGCTTCCCATAGCCTTTTTCAGTAATGACAAGCACTTCATCTCCCTCAGCAATTACACTCGCCCCAACAACCTGGTCGCCATCTCGCAAATTAACCCCGCGGACACCAGTCGCAATACGACTCATATTCCGCACAGCTGTTTCATTGAAACGAACGGAGTAACCAAATTTGGTACCGATAATAACATCTGCTGCACCGTCCGTCAGAAAGACGTTTATAAGCTCGTCTTCATCCTTCAAATTCAAAGCCTTGAGTCCATTCTGACGAATATTAGCAAAATCAGCTACGCTAGTACGCTTGACTACCCCTAGACGAGTCGTAAAGAAGAGATAAGAGTCTTGGCTATGATCTTGTTCAACGTTGATAATAGTTTGAATTGTTTCTCCTTCATCCAATTTCAGGAGATTCACAATTGGTAAACCTTTTGCAGTCCGGCCATATTCAGGTATCTCATATCCTTTCAGGCGATAAACTCGTCCCTTATTAGTGAAGAAGAGTAGACGATCATGTGTACTAGTTGAAACAAGTTCCTTAACAAAGTCATCGTCGTCCTCTAAGGGAAGGAGGGCATCCTGATCCACCTTTCCGCCTTCCTGTTCTAAATTTTTTAATGCATCCTCATCCAGGATGGGATTAATCTCTATTCCCTTATTCTCCAGCAAAAGCAAAACCTGCTCCATCTGCTCCTCGTTTAGGGAAAACTCCTTTACTGCCTCCTGCACTTCCCCTAAATCGATGCTGTTTTTATTGCTTTTTGCCTTTTGTAGCAAAGAAGCAAGTATTTTCTCTAATTCTTCTCTTTCCAAGTGAACATCCTTTCTTTTTGGGGCTTATCGCCACAGGCTCATGCCGGTGATGACGCTGAGTAACAACAGTAAAATGCCGACAAGAAGGGAAAAGATTCTCTTCTTCCCTTCCTCTCTTCCTTGAAAAACATAAACCAACCTGAGTATGGCTGCAAAAAAGAAAATAAAGGGGAAAAGAACCTGATTTTCCTCCGGCTTTGTTAAGGCGAAAATCGCCATAATACTAATCACAAGACCTATGCCAATATAGAGAAAATCATATTTCCTGTTTGGATTTCTCCCTCTTAGCCGTCTTTCCATTATACTCCTCCCAAGCTGAGGTAGAGAAGCGCTTTAATCGTGTGCATTCTGTTTTCCGCTTCTTCAAATACCAGAGAGCGCTCGGATTCAAAAACGCTGTCACTGACCTCCATTTCGGAAATACCGAACTGCTTATATATCTTCGCTCCGATTTCCGTTCTGGCATTGTGAAAAGCAGGAAGACAATGCAGGAAAATGGCGGAATCCTTGGCATAAGAAAATGCGGTGTCATTGACCTGATAAGGCTGTAAATCCGCAATTCTCTGGGCAAAGAGGCTCTCCGGCTCTCCCATGGATAACCAAACATCGGTGCAAATGATGTCCGCATCCTTACATCCTTCCGCCACGGATTCCGTAAAACGAAGACTGCCTCCATTATCCTCCGCAATCTGCTGGCACTCGGAAATCAAGTCCTCGTCCGGAAAATAGCCTTCCTTGGTGCAGGCCACAAAATGCATGCCCATCTTGGCACAGGCCACCATATAGGAATTTCCCATATTAAAACGGGCATCTCCCATATAGCAAAGCTTAAGTCCCTTAAGCTTACCGAAACGCTCCTCAATCGTTAACAAATCCGCTAAAAGCTGAGTGGGATGGAAACGGTCGCTTAAAGCATTCCATACCGGTACGGAGGAATATCTGGCAAACTCCTCCATGCCCTCCTGGGAATAGCCTCTATACATAATTCCGTCATACATGGCAGAAAGTACTCTTGCCGTATCTTCAATACTTTCCTTCTTCCCCATCTGGCTGGTGGACACATCCAGCATGGTACTATGCACACCAAGGTCCGCTGCCGCCACCTCAAAGGCACATCTGGTTCTGGTGGATGCCTTTTCAAAAATCAGGACAATGTTCTTGCCGGCACAGGCTTCTCCGTGAGGATAGCGCCTTACCGCCTCTTTCTTCTCTTTCTTTAGTCTCTTGGCCACATTCAGAATATCCTGAATTTCTTCTTTAGAATAATCCAGTAATTTCATAAAATCACGTCCTGCTAAAGTCATCCTTCCTCCTTTATATATCTTCTTTGTCGAACAGCCTCATAGAGTACTATGCTGGCTGAAGTAGCAACATTTAAGGACTCTATCTTCCCTTCCATGGGAATAAGGAGTTTTTCCGTAGCACATTGGCTTAATTCCTTTGTAAGACCATTGCCTTCATTACCGAATAAAAAGGCGGAGGGTCCTTGGAAGGAAGCCTGAAAATGCGCTTTTTTCCCGCTCAAATCCAGTGCAAAGACCTGAACCTTGGCGCTTTTCAGCCTTTCACAAAGAGAAAGCAAATCCTCCTCTATACTGAAGGGCAAGCGAAAAAGGGAGCCCATGGTGGATCGAACCACTTTCGGACTAAAGGGATCCACCGTATTTCTGCTGAGGAAAATGTGACTTACCCCCGCAGCTTCCGCCGTACGAAAAAGGGTTCCCAAATTCCCCGGATCCTGAATATTTTCCAAAATCAGAAACAGGTTTCCCTCAGGCTTTTTCCACTTCGGAAAACGAAGCAGCCCCAGAATTCCCTGTCCATGCTCCGTGGTGGAAATACTTTCCATAGCCTTCTTACTCAGAATACAAATCCGGGAATCTTCTTTCTCTATCCCTCTGGGTAATGCCCCTCGATAGTCTTCCTGCACATAAAGCTGAAGCAAAGAGGACGCAGGCAAATCCAGCAGAAGTCTTTCCCCTTCCGCCACAAACATACCCTTCTCCCATCGTTTCTTGGCTTTTTTTGTCAGTTCCCTGATTTCTTTTAATCCCTCATTGTGAGGAGATTCTATTCTATGCATGAAGCTCTTTCGCTTTCTAATCTAAAAAATAGGCAAAACTCGATAAAATATTATAACAAAACAAGAGAAAAACGTCTATATGGACTTTTAAGCTTCAAGCTGCAGACATTTAAGCTTCCAGCTCCGCAAGCTCCGAAAGCCAGACATCTGCGCAGGCATCACTGGCCATTCGTAAATCACCTCTCGGAGAAAGGGCCACCCTTCCTACCTTTGGTCCATCCGGCAAGCAAGAGCGTTTGAATTGATTGCCGAAGAAACGCTTATAAAAGATTTTTAAGTTTTTCAGGATTTCTGCCGCTGTAAATTCCGGAATATTCCGTTCATTTTCCTTATTCGCAAGGTTTTCTTTAGAGAAGGCAAAGCAAGCCAGTTCATAGATATTTCTTGCGGAAAATCCGTAGCGCAGGTGCTGATAGAGGAAGAAATCCTGTAAAAGATAGGGACCTACCACATCCTCCGTCCTCTGACTAATCTCCCCAGAGGCATCCGGCGGCAAAAGCTCCGCTAATATCTTCTCCGCCCCGCGGCGCACCCCGCTCTTATCCGCTGCCAGGGAAATCGCCGACAAAAGACTGTTCATGGGCCGCTCAG
>CALHIC010000444.1 GCA_938030845.1 uncultured Oribacterium sp.
AAAAGGCGGGAGAGGCGGAAAATATCGGCGGGGAGCAGATTGGAAGCCTGTATCTAAATGGAGATTCCGCCTATGAGCTATATTATTTTAGTGAAAAGGCGGTGCGCTCCTATGCTTCTCTGCTAAATACGGTGCAGGCAATGTTCCCCAAGGTGGAAGTAAGCGCAATGATTGTGCCCAATTCCTTTGGCGTGATCTTGGATCCGAAGGTGCAGGAAAAGCTGGCTTCCTCCGGGATGGATCAGGCCATTGCCTATAGCTACAGCCTGATGGATAAAAGAGTCAATACGGTAAATGTTTTTGATGCTCTTTCCGCACATAAAAAGGAATACATCTATTTCCGAACGGATCATCACTGGACTCAGCTTGGGGCTTATTATGCCTATCAGGAATATTGCAAAAGTATGGGCTACAGCACCAAGCCTTTGTCTGACTATCAAAAGATGGATTTCCCGGAATTTTACGGAACCTTTTACTTCTTTATGAATCGTCCGGAAAGTTTAAAGGGGCATCCCGATCAGGTAACGGCTTATCAGGGAAGCATGAATACCATGCAATATACCGACAGCAAGGGAAATCTTCAGGAAGGAAAGTTGATTAATGATGCCAGCCAAATGCTTCCCGGAAATAAATACAACTGTTTTATGCTGGGAGATCATGGCTATGTGGAAATCCATAATGAAGGGGCTCCTCGAAAGAAGAGCATTTTGGTCTTAAAGGATTCCTATGGAAATGCTTTTGTGCCTCTTTTGGCACAGGATTACCGGGACGTTTATGTGGTGGACTACCGGCATTATCAGGGAAATGCGTCTTCGCTGATTCAGGAAAAAGGCATTGAAGAAATTTTATTCCTGAATAACATTATGGGAATCGGAGAAAGCCTCTCTCGGAAAATGTTGGCGGTGTTTCAGTAGGTAAAGAGCTTGCCCGGAGATGGTTTCGAAGCCGGTGCCGGAGATATTTAGAAGCCGGTGCTGGAGACATTATGAAGCCGGTGCTGGAGACCTTTTGAAGTCGGCGCTGGAGACATTTTGAAGCCGGTACAGGAAATAGTTCTCATTGACACAAGTATTTCTATCCCTTAAAATAAGCTTGTTAAAAGGTTGAATATGGTAACAGAGAGATTTTTGCAAGGGATTTTTGGCGTGGCCAACCCTGCTTTGCTTCACATATTTGTACATTAACAAAAGAATAGTGAAGGAGGTACAGACATTGAACCCATTGGGAATCGCCATCATTGTAATTGTGGCGGCAGTGGTGGGGGCAATCATGTTCATCCTTGGACAGAATAAAGAAAAAACCAATTATGCTCGGAAGGTAGGAACAGCTGAGGAGAAGTCCAGGGAGATTATTGATGATGCCATTCGCACTGCGGAGAACAAGAAGAGAGAAGCATTACTAGAAGCAAAAGAAGAAGCACTGAAGGCTAAGAATGAGCTGGATAAGGAAATTAAGGACCGTAGAAGAGAAATTTCCGACCTTGAGAAGAGAATTTTGAAAAGGGAAGAAAGCTCCGAGAAGAAAGCGGCAAACTTAGAGAAGAAGGAATCGGATCTCCAGAGAAAAGAGGAAGGATTACAGACCAGGGAAGGGGAAATCGAACAGCTTCATAGCCAGAAGCTGATTGAGCTGGAAAGAGTTTCCGGCTTAACCAAGGATCAGGCCAGACAGGAATTGTTGCATTCCGTAGAGGAAAGTATTAAGCACGATACCGCTTTATATATTCGGGAATATGAGGCCAGAGCCAAGGAAGAGGCGGAGAAAACCGCCAGAGAATATATCGTAGAGGCTATTCAGCGTTGTGCGGCAGACCAGGTAACAGAGTCTACCGTTTCCGTTGTACAGCTTCCCAACGATGAAATGAAGGGAAGAATCATCGGTCGTGAGGGTAGAAATATCCGCACTTTAGAGCAACTGACCGGAGTGGAGTTGATTATCGACGATACACCGGAGGCAGTGGTGCTGTCCGGTTTCGACCCGATTCGTAGAGAAGTAGCCAGAATTGCACTGGAAAAGCTTATTGTAGACGGCAGAATTCACCCTGCCCGCATTGAAGAGGTGGTGGAGAAGAGTCGTAAGGAAGTGCACGACAGCATTAAGGAAGAGGGAGAGTCTACTCTCTTGGAACTGGGGGTTCACGGTGTGCATCCGGAGCTGGTGTTCCTTTTGGGAAGAATGAAGTTCCGTACATCCTTTGGACAGAACGCTTTACAGCATTCTATTGAAGTAGCACAGATTTCCGGCCTTTTGGCGCAGGAGCTGGGCTTGGATGTTCGTATGGCTAAGCGTGCCGGTCTTCTCCATGATATTGGAAAGGCCATTGACCATGAAGTAGAAGGAACCCATGTGGATCTTGGCATTGAACTTTGTCAGAAATACCATGAGCCCGAACCCGTTATTAATGCTGTGGCATCTCACCACGGCGGAACGGAGCCCACATCCTTGACTTCCTTCATCGTGGCGGCAGCGGATGCCATTTCCGCAGCAAGACCGGGAGCCAGAAGAAAGGCTTTGGAGACCTATACCAACCGTTTGAAGGAATTGGAAGAGATTGCCAACTCTTATCACGGAGTAGAGAAATCCTTTGCGGTACAGGCGGGACGAGAGGTTCGCATTATGGTAGTTCCGGAAGAGGTGAGTGATGATGATATGACCATTATGGCCAGAAACATTTCTCAGCAGATTCAGGAGCAGATGCAGTATCCCGGCGTGATTAAGGTAAACATCATCAGAGAGTCAAGAGCGGTAGATTACGCGAAATAAGGCTTCGGCACAGGGTTCAAAAGAGCTTTGTGCCGTTTCTTTGATTTTCCGAAACAGATGCAATCCGCTATTTTTTATAGGCGGATTTGGATAAAGAAGTAACGAGTTTAAGAGAAATTTGTCATATCCTAAGAAGTTCTTTCAATATTTTTTCTGATTCTCCACAGAATTTTTGTTAAAATTTCGGAGAGAAATAGAAAGGATAAGAAATACAGTTTTGCTAAATTAACAGACATATTGTTGGAATATGAGGTTCAAGAATGGGAAGAGAGATAAGAGAAGGAGAAAGAGGACATAAGAGAGGAAAGAAGAAATCCTCTGCCTTTCGCTTTATCCGGAGGCTGTTTCTGGGCAGTGTTTTGTTTCTGTTTGTGCTTTCTGTATTGGGCTATGTGATTTTTATCCGTCCGGAGGTGAATCGTCTCCGGGGGATTGCCTATGATAAGCTGGCAGGCAGCAATTTAAAGGATTTAACCAAGAGAGCGGATACGGTGGTTTTTGATACAGACGGACAGCAGCTTGGCACCATTAATGCCGGGCATTTTGTGTACGATAAAATCGAAGACATTTCCCCGAATCTGCAAAATGCCTACATCGCCCAGGAGGATAGAAATTTTAAAACTCACCACGGAGTGGATTATAAGGCCACACTTCGTGCGGTTTTTCAGCTGGTCAAAAATCGGGGAAGAATCACTCAGGGCGGTTCTACCATTACCCAACAGGTGGTGAAGAATACCTATCTAAGCCAGGAGAAAACCTTTACCAGAAAGATTGTAGAAATCATGTTGGCGCAAGAGCTGGAGAAGATGTACAGCAAGGCCGACATTATGGAGATTTACTGTAATACCAACTTCTATGGAAATAACTGCTACGGTGTGGAAGCGGCCAGCCAGTATTACTTCGAAAAGCCTGCAAAGGACTTAACGGTGGAAGAAGCGGCTATGTTGGCGGGGATTTCCAACGCACCTTCCCGATATGAACCGGTGCGCCACCCGGATTTGGCTTTAAAGAAGCGAAATCAGGTATTAAAGTCTATGGAGACAGTGGGATATATTACAGAGGCGGAATATGAGGAGGCCATCGGAAAGCCTTTACAGATTTCCCAAAATGTGCAGAAGGGTACGGATGAGGATTATATGAACTCCTATGCCCTCTATGCGGCTACCATCCGTATGATGGAGGTTAATAAATTCCCCTTTACCTATCATTTTGAAACCCAGGCAGATAAGGAAGCTTATCAGGATCAGTACGAGGAACAATACAATTTTTACAATCGGGAGCTTCGGGCGGGAGGATACAAAATCTATACCTCTCTGGATCCCAAGATCCAAAATATTTTACAGGAAACGCTGGACAAGGGACTGTCCAAGTTCCAGGAGGTGCAGGAAAACGGAAAGCTTTCCATGCAGGGAGCCGGCGTAATCATTGACAATAAAACAGGTTATGTGGTGGCTACCGTTGGAGGAAGAGGCACCGAGGATAAATATAACCGTGCTTACTTAAGCTATCGTCAGCCCGGTTCCGCGATTAAGCCTTTGCTGGATTATGCACCGGCCTTGGATCTTGGAGAGTACAATATTGACGACCACAAATTTGAAAACGGCCCCTCTAATTCCGGTGACCACTACTATGGTGCTGTTACCATGAGAGAGGCGGCCAACCGTTCCTTAAATACGGTGGCTTGGCAGATTTTGGACGGTATCGGTATTCAGAACGGTTTGGATTATTTGGAGAAAATGCATTTTTCCGGAATCAGCGTGAAGGATAATGATGCCCTGGCAGTTTCCATCGGCGGCTTTACCAACGGTCTTCGTGTGGTGGATATGGCGAAGGGCTATTCCACCCTGGCCAATGGGGGCGTATACAGCAATAAAACCTGCATTCTCAAGATTGAATCCGATAAAGACGGGGTGGTGGCAGATGAGAAGACCATCCAGAATACCCAGGTCTTCCGAGAAGATACCGCCTTTATTATGACGGACATTTTAAAGGGAACCATGAATACGGAGTATGGTACCGGCCGTGGTTTACAGCTGAAAAACAAGATGCCGGCAGCAGGAAAAACCGGAACCAGTAACGGCTCAAAGGATACCTGGTTCTGCGGCTATACCAAATATTATAGTGCGGCAATCTGGGTTGGCCATGATATGCCTGTGGAAATGCCGGGAATCTACGGTGCTACCTATGCCGGAAAAATCTGGAAAAATACCATGGATATTCTTCATGAGGATTTGGAGCCGGAGGATTGGGAAGTGCCGGATACTGTAGTCAAAGAGGCGGATGAAAAGTCCGG
>CALHIC010000445.1 GCA_938030845.1 uncultured Oribacterium sp.
TTGTTGGAAGCCTATCAAAATGGTGAAATTAAAGAGAACTAGAGATGAAGGGGAATTTAAGTAAACAATAGGAATACCCTATCTTTAGTAAAAAATAATCACAGATTTTTCACATTATTCTATAGACAAGGAAAGGACTCTGCCCTATAATGCACAAAGCTTGAAAAAAGGAAGGGCGTGCCTTTCCTTTTTCTATTTATAAAAATGATGGTTAAAGAGAGGAGGGGAAATGAAGGAGTTAGAGAAGACAGAAGTAACAACAAAAACAGAATTGGTGGGGAACATCGAGAAGACGGAAACCATTGAGAAAACAGAAAAGCTGGTAAAGACCGGGAATGAAGAGAAGATAGAAACAATAGAGAAGATTAAAACTACAGAGAAGAAAACCGCAATGCTAAATCTTACGGAAGGTGATCCCTTAAGTTTAATTCTTCGTTTTGCCTTCCCGATGTTGCTGGGAACCTTGTTCCAACAGTTCTACGGCATGATGGATACCATTATCGTCGGAAAGATGATTGGACTGAAAGCTCTTGCGGGGGTAGGTTCCACGGGAGCCATCAACTTTATGATTAACGGCTTCGTCATCGGAACCTGCTCCGGCTTTGCGATTCCTGTAGCACAGAAATTCGGTGCGGGACAGTTTGAAAAGCTCAGAAAATACGTAGGAAATATTCTGTATTTAACCGTGATTTTTTCTGTTGTTATGACCATTGTCATCGGTATTTTGACAGAACCGATTCTTCACTGGATGAATACGCCGGAAGAAACCTTTTCCTATGCCTATCTTTATATTTTTATTGTGTTTTTGGGGATTCCGACGACCTTTCTTTATAATATTACAAGCTCCGTAGTTCGTTCTCTGGGAGATTCCAAAACACCGGTGTATTTCTTGATCCTTGCGGCACTATTGAATATTATTCTGGACTATGTGAGTATTCGCTTTTTGGGATTTGGGGTGGATGGACCGGCCTATGCCACGGTAATTTCTCAGTTTGTTTCCGGACTGTTATGCTTAATATACATGATTAAGCGTTTTCCGATTATTCACCTGAAGAAGGAAGATATAAAGCCGGAAAGACATTACTATAAAAGACTGCTTTTGATGGGAGTTCCTATGGGACTGCAGTACAGTATCACTGCCATCGGTTCCGTGATCTTACAGACAGCGGTAAACGGTCTTGGTTCTCAGGCGATGGCGGCCATTACCGCAGGACAAAGAATCAGTAATTTCTGCTGTTGTGTCTTTGACTCTTTAGGAGTAACCATGGCAACCTTCGCAGGACAAAATGTTGGGGCCAGAAAGCTCTCACGTATTAAAAAGGGTGTTTGGGAAGCCACCAAGGTGGGAAGTATCTATGCAGTATTGATTTGCGCCGTACTTTTCTTCTTTGGAGATGAGATTCCCAAGATTTTTATTAATGCCAATGAAGTGGAAGTTATTAAAATGGCTAAGGAA
>CALHIC010000446.1 GCA_938030845.1 uncultured Oribacterium sp.
ACAATCATTTTTAAAAGCTAGAATGGCACTCTTTGTCCTTGCTTATCTTTAAGATAAAGCGCCTCTCCTATACTGTAGAGTCCGGCAAACTTCGGTCTTGTGGGGATTCTATGGTTTCTTCCATAAGAGATAATTACCGCGCCCTCATCGGAAGGCTGGAAAACCAGGGCTTCCGTAGGATCTTGATACTTCTCTTCCTTGGTCACATTCAAAAGAGCATAGCGTTGTGCACGGGTAAGGTTTTTGAAGCGCAAGTTTCCGAAATCATCATTTTCCTGTACAGAGAGTAAAACATACTTTTTCCCTTCAATGCTGATTTCCGGCTTAGCCTCTCTATCCTTGAAGCTGTCTCTGCTAATGATGCTGTCTTCCTCAGAAAACTCTCCCTTCACAAGCTTTTCCATAGCCCAGTCCTTTTCTACATAGAGGGCATAGCTCTGCTTGTTGATGTCCTCTTTTCTGGTCTTAAAGTCTGTGGTATGGAAGGAGAAATCCGCCTTCTTCAGCCCGTACTGCAAATGATAGCCGTCCGTAGCCTTCGTTGCTTTTTCAATGTCGGAAGAGGATACCACTTCCAGACGACTTTCCCCATCGGTGAGAGAAAGCTTATAGAAAGCCGTTTTCTCTTCCTCAAAGTCCACATTTCCTTCTTCCGGAAGTTTTTCTCCAAGGCTTACCGCCTTCAGATAATACTCTCCCTTGGGAAGTCCGTGGAGACGTAGCGTTCCCTCCTGATAAAGCCTGTTTTTCTGCATCAGATATCCCTTTTTGGAGGAATCCAAGTTTTCCGGCTTTCCTAAAAGAGTCTTTACAACACCGTCTGTAATCTCCTCCTCTTTCCCGTTGACCACCAGTTTTCCGCTGAAGGCATTCTTGCCTGCCGCATCCTTATAGAGCATAAATTCCACTCCCGGAAGGACAGCATTTTCAGACCTTCCTGCCTCTTCATGCTGTACTCTTGTGGAAATCTGGAATGCGGTTCTCTCTCTGGGAAGATCTAAAACATTGTCCTTCACAAAGTAAATCTGAGAATCATCCCCCTTCTTTACCACAAAATTGTCCTGGTTATCAATTTGGAAATGCAGTTCTTTCATGGGATGGAGAGACGCGGGAAGGTTCTCGGCCGGCAGGATGCTGTAATCCTCTCCTGCCACCAAATCTCCTGCCACGGTAAAGCCTCCGTTTTCATCGGTGGTATAGGTTTTTTCACTAACCGCCGTTTCTCCCTTGAAAAGACCTTTTATTTTCACCCTAAGTCCCTTCAGCTTCTCTTCATTTTCCCAAAGCTCACGCTTTTTGTCCTTCTCGTGATAACTGAGAAGAGGGTCAATGCCGTAATGGTTGAAACGAACTCCGGTCACTCTATCCACCTGAGTGCTTTCCTTCTCCAGTTCCTTTGCGGAAAAACGGAAGGGCCCGTAAACCTTCTGATCCAGTCGATAACCTCTGGGTTCCTTTACTTCCTTCACATAATAGTCCTGATACCATTCCAGGTTGGAAAAGCTTAGGCGACCTTCTTCATTACTTTCCTTCACCAATGGCTTTCCGCCAGCATCCTTCACAGGGTTTTCTCCCTTTTCATCCAAATAAAGTCCATACTGTGCCCCGGACAGTTTCTCTCCGGTATGCTCCGCTTCCTTTACAAGATTTAAGGTTCCCGGAATTCTGGTATTTTTTGCAAATCCCGGTTTTTCCCTGTTGGCTGTCTCCGGAAGTCCTGCCTCTGTTTCCAAAACGCTTTCCAGAGAACGGGCAAGCACTGCTTTTCCATCCTCCTTCGGGCGAACCGCAAAGAAGTACTTTTTCTTCTCCTGTCCGGATTGCTCCGTTTCGATGCTGTAGCCTGTAGGCGCCTTGGTCTCCACGAAATAGTAAAGTCCCACGGGTAGCCCCTGAGAAAGAGGCTTATTTTCATAAGAAAGATTTGGCTTATTGCCCCCATCCTTCGTAGACAGCTTTCCTGATCCATCTGTCGTAAAATCTCCCAGATAAAGGTCATTTTCCGGCTTTCTTAGCACAAGATCCGGATACAAGTCGGCAATTTTTCCGCCCTGCTCCAAAGCCTCCGCCTTGTCCGCCTTTCCGCTGTCCTTTACCTGATAGAGGGCAAATGTAGCCTTCTCCAAAGCCTTTTCATCGATTCTGTCAATCTTTGTTAAGCTTCCTTCTGCAAGAATTCGCTTTGCCTTCACCATCAGACTTCTATCCGCCCGTTTTTCCAGTGTAATGCCGTGGCTTTCCACCGCTTCGATGCTCTTTCCGTCCTTGGAAAGACTAAAAAGGGCATAGTCACCGGC
>CALHIC010000447.1 GCA_938030845.1 uncultured Oribacterium sp.
CGGCAGGAGTAATTTTTACAAGGCTGCATAATTTTTTATACCACATAAGCATGAGTTCATTTTTTTCTAAGAGTTCGCAAATTGCTTTTTCTATTAAAATAGCAGAGTTCAAACCCGATGCCGTTCCTGTGGTGTCCTTATGACCATATTTTGAATCATAACCGTAAGTAAGCACATTGCGTTTTACAAGAGTTTTCTTTAATCCGTTAATTAAAATAATTTCAGTTTTTTTATTGCTGCGATAATTATTTACCATTTTAAAGCGTTCTAAAAATTCATTATGCAGTTTTCCGAAAATTTCGATTTTATTTTTACCTGATGAGGTGTTAGAATATGGGAAAATTTTCTTTTTATTTTTTGGCATATTTGATTCCTCCATAAATTATTGTGAAATAAATTGTGGCGAAATTGGAAAATAGTCAAACAAGAACCCTGAAATAGAATAATTTTTATTTACAGTAATATTATACAAAGAAGTAGGAGATTTTTCATGATATTAGAGTCAATTCATGGGGCGGAGGATGTAAAGAGGCTGTCCCTTTCCGAACAAAAGGCCTTGGCCAAGGAGCTGAGACGCTTTATTTTGGAAAAAACCTCCATGCATGGGGGGCATCTGGCCTCCAACCTGGGGGTGGTGGAGCTTACCATCGCTCTTTTTCATAGCTTGAATCTGCCCCAGGATAAGCTGGTGTGGGATGTGGGACACCAGTGCTATACCCATAAGATTCTTTCCGGAAGAATGGATGACTTTGATGGGCTTCGACAGCTGGGGGGAATCAGCGGTTTTCCCAAGCGGGAGGAAAGTCCCTATGATTGCTTTAATACCGGCCACAGCTCCACCTCCATTTCCGCAGCGCTGGGTATAGCCCAGGCCAGGGATATTTTGGGAGGAAAGGAAACGGTGGTGGCGGTCATTGGAGATGGAGCCCTTACCGGAGGCATGGCCTATGAGGCTTTAAACAATGCTTCGAAAATGAAGAAGAACTTCATTATCATTTTAAATGATAACGAAATGTCCATTGCCAAGAATGTGGGGGGGATTTCCACCTATCTAAACGGCATTCGCTCCCATGAGAATTACACCCATTTCAAAGAGAATTTTGCGGCAGGGCTTTCCAGGGTGCCTATCCTTGGGCCAAGTCTTGTGGATCGTTTGAAAAATACCAAAAACTCCATTAAACAGCTTTTTGTTCGGGGCATGTTTTTTGAAAATATGGGCATTACCTATCTGGGCCCTGTGGATGGACACGATATTAAGGCATTGGAGACGGTGTTACAGGAAGCGAAAAGGGTGGATCATGCGGTTTTGATTCATGTGGTCACCAAAAAGGGGAAGGGTTATGTGCCGGCGGAGCAGTCCCCCAGTCATTACCATGGGGTAAGTCCCTTCCATTTGTCCACCGGAAAGGATAAGGCGGAAAGTGCCGGCATCAGTTATACCAAGGTCTTTTCCCAAACCATGGTGGAAGAGGGCCGGAAGAATCGGAATATTGTAGCCATTACCGCGGCTATGCCGGATGGCACCGGATTGGATGCCTTTGAAAAGGCCTTCCCCAGACGTTTCTTTGATGTGGGGATTGCGGAGGCCCATGGGGTAACCTCTGCGGCAGGGATGGCCAGCATGGGCTTAAAGCCGGTGATGGCGGTGTATTCCAGCTTTTTGCAAAGGGGATTTGACCAGCTGGTGCATGACGTATGCCTGCAAAAGCTGCCGGTAGTCTTTGCCGTTGACCGGGCGGGACTGGTTGGGGCGGACGGTGAAACCCACCAGGGAATTTTTGACCTGTCCTACCTTCGCCTGATGCCCAACATGACGGTGATGGCACCGAAAAATGCACGGGAACTGCAGGAAATGCTTCGTTTTGCCATAGCCTTTTCCGGTCCGATCTGTCTTCGTTATCCAAGGGGAGTGGCCTATCAGGGCTTTTCAGAGCAGCAGGAGGAAATCCTCTTAGGAAAGGCGGAGCTTCTGAAAAAGGGAGAGGGCATTGCCCTTTTGGCCCTTGGTTCCATGGTGTCCACCGGAGCCCATATTGCGGAAAAGATGGAGAAGAAGGGATACAACTTAACGCTTGTGAATGCCCGCTTTGCCAAGCCCATTGATACAGAGATTTTGGACAGGATTGTGGAAGAGGGACATCACTGCATCATTACCTTAGAGGAAAATGTACGAAACGGCGGCTTCGGTGAGGCTGTCCTGGAATATATGAATGCCCACCATCCGGAGATAAGGGTGGAAATTGTGGCTCTTCCGGATGCCTACGTGGAGCATGGAAGCGTTTCCGCTCTTAGGGAAATCTTAGGCATTGACTCCGACAGCATTATCAGGAGCATGCAGGAGAAGGGGATATTTAAGGAATAAAGGGAAATGTATGGGCGCAGTAAAAATTAACTTGGAATCTAAGAAAGGATAAAGCATGGCTGGAAAGAAGGAACGGCTGGATGTTCTTTTAGTGGAAAGAGGGCTTATGGAAAGCCGGGAAAAGGCTAAGCGGGCCATTATGGCAGGCTTGGTCTTTGTAAATGGAGAAAAGGAAGATAAGGCCGGCAGCAGCTTTCCGGAGGATGCGGAGATTCTTGTGAAGGGAAAGGCTCTTCCCTATGTGTCCAGAGGGGGCTTGAAATTAGAGAAAGCCTTAAAATCTTTTCCGATTTCTTTGGAGAATAGAGTTTGTATGGATATCGGTGCTTCCACCGGAGGCTTTACGGATTGTATGCTTCAAAACGGAGCGGTGGAGGTTTATGCCGTAGATGTGGGCCATGGACAGCTGGATTGGAAGTTACGAAACGATGAAAGAGTGCACTCCATGGAGAAGTGTAATATTCGCTATGTGGAGGAAGAGGACATTTTAGCGCTGGGAGAAAAACCCTCCTTCTTTTCCATAGATGTTTCTTTTATTAGTTTAACCTTGGTGCTTCCTGTAGTGAAGAAGCTGGGGAAGCTTCCTTCTCAGGTAGTTTGCCTGATTAAGCCTCAGTTCGAGGCGGGAAGAGAGCAGGTGGGAAAGAAAGGGGTAGTACGGGACATCGCCGTGCATCAGGAAGTGATTCGAAAGGTACTGTCCTTTGCTTCTTCCATCGGCTTTTCGGTACAGGGCTTGGATTTTTCGCCTATTAAGGGACCGGAGGGAAATATCGAGTACCTTTGCTTTTTGGAGGATAGGGGAAATGCTGAGGAGGCATTATCGGAAGCTTGGGAAGATGAGCTTATGCGAATTACGGAAGCTTCCCACCAGGATTTATAGTTTTGACCACTGTCCTAATTAAGACATATCGTTTTAGTAAAGTTTACAGCAAGGTTTATAGATGAAATAAAAATTCATTGTAGAAATTCAAGTTAAAATAAAATTTAGTGCAGAAATTAAAGCTAAAATAAAATTCATTGCAGAACTTATAGTTTAAGCAAGCTAGAGGAAGATATGCTATACTAGAGAGGAAAGAAATACATGAATTTGGCACTCATTGTGAATCAAACAAAGCCAGAGGCAGAGAGCTTCCAAAAAATCATTGAAGAAGAATTGGCGAAGAAAGGCATTAGCCCCAAGATTTTTTTGAACAAGGATTTTTCCAGAGAAGATTTTGTGGGTATGGACTGCCTGATTACCTTGGGAGGAGATGGCACGATTCTCCATACTACAGGGGTTTTACAGGGAATGCCGGTTCCGATTTTAGGAATCAATGCGGGACATCTTGGCTACCTTACGGAGATTCGCCAGAGAAGAAGGATTGCGGAAGCCATAGAAAGGCTTGTGGCCGGGGATTATGTGGAGGATAGAAGAGCTATGCTGTCCGGCAGCATTTTCCGACAGGGAAAGGAGATATTTTCAAGATCCGCCTTGAATGAGCTTTTACTCTCCAGAGTGCGGGGGGTGTCCATACATCATTTTCAGGTCTTTTGCGACGGGATGGAAATGGTTCACTATTCCGCAGACGGTATCATCATTTCCACCCCAACAGGCTCTACTGCCTACAATCTTTCGGCGGGAGGTCCCATCATTTCCCCGGAAGCGCCGGTATATATCATGAATCCTATCTGCGCCCATTCCTTAAATGCCAGAGCGGTGGTTTTGGATAATCGGAGAACCCTGGAGATTGTGATGGAGGGGGGAGATCAGGTGCTGTCCTTTGACGGAGAGGCTCCTATCGAACTTTTGGCCGGAGATGTGGTACGAATCAGGAAGGCCAAGGAAGAAACGGTTTTAATTAAATTTTCCAAGGAAAGTTTTCTTCATACTTTGCGAGAGAAGATGGCAAACTTATAAGAGAGGTTTTTGATGAAAAAGACAAGACAGGATAGAATTCTTTCTTTAATCGAAGAACAGGATATTGAAACCCAGGAGGAGCTGGCCAGACAGCTACAGCTGGAGGGGTATTCCGTAACACAGGCCACGGTGTCCCGGGACATCAAGTCATTGCAGCTTACGAAAATGCAAAAACACGGCAAGATGGTTTACCAGAGCCTTTTAAAGGAGTCTCCGGAGAGAGATTTGGAGAAATTTGTCCGGGTTATGCGGGACGGCACGGTATCCATGGCGGTGGCGAGCAATATTTTGGTCATCAAAACCCTTTCCGGTATGGCAAATGGAGTGGCTATGGCCATTGACCAGCATCATTTTTCGGAAATCGTGGGAAGTCTTGCGGGAGATGATACCATCTTCTGTGTAACTTCCGGTGAGAAGGATAGTCAGGCTTTGAAGGATAGCATTGAAAGCCTGATGAGAGGCTAGCAAATAAGGAGGAAGGCATGCTGGATCGACTGCTGGTAAAAGATTTGGCCTTGATAGAGAAATCCGTTGTAGAGTTTTCCGGCGGCTTAAATGTCTTAACCGGAGAAACCGGAGCGGGAAAGTCTATTTTGCTTGGCTCCATTCAGCTGGCTCTGGGGCAAAAGGCCAATAAAGACCTGATTCGTCATGGAAAGGAACAGGCCATTGTGGAGCTGGACTTCTCCTTAACGGAGGAGGAAGTGCGCCGGATTCAAGCCTTGGAAGAGGATTTAGAGCTGGAAGAGGAAAGACTTTTGATTCGCAGGAAGATTTCTGAAAAGAAGTCCGATATTCGGGTCAATGATTTAGGGCTTACCCTGGCTAAGCTTCGGGAAATTACCGGTGGTCTTTTAGATTTGCATGGACAGCATGAGCATCAAAGCCTACTTCGGGAAGGCTCCCATTTGGAGATTATCGACGGCTTTCGGAAAAAGCAGGGTGGAAAGCTTTTAGAGGAAGTGGCGGATGCTTACCATTTGCTACAGGAAAAAAAGAGAGCCTTGCAGAAATTTTCCTTGCAGGAATCGGAAAGAACAAGGGAGCTGGATTTTCTGGATTTTGAGATTCAGGAGCTGGAGGATGCCCATCTTTCCGAGGGGGAAGAGGTAGAACTTACTAAGGAATACAGCCTTTATGAAAATATGGACAGGCTGAAGAGCCTGCTGCTTTCCGCAAAGGAAAGTCTGGAGGAAATGGATTTTCACCGTCCCATTCAGGCGGTGGAAGAGGCCAAGGATTTTGATGAAAGCTTAAAGGGGCTTTCCGACAGCCTTTATGATTTGGAGGCGGTGGGAGAGGATTGTCTCCGCTCTTTAGACCATTATCTGGACCATGCGGAAGTAGATGAGGAAAAGCTTTTTACCCTGGGAGAGCGGCTGGAACAGATTCGCAGAGTCATGATGAAGCATGGAGGCACGGAAGCTAAGGCTCTGGCTGCATTGGCCAAAAAAGAGGAAAGAAGAACTTTTCTTTTAGACTATGAGAAGGACGAAGAGAAGGCAAAGAAGGCCATAGTGGAACAGGAAAAGCTCCTACGAGAGAAGGCAGTGCTGCTTTCCAAGGAACGGCAGGAGGATGCCAAGGTCTTAGCCAAGCAAATCCAAGGGGAAATGCAGGAAATGGGCTTTCTGGACACCAAGTTCGAATTTCATTTTCAGGAAAAGAAGGAGCCGACGGAAAAGGGCTTGGATGAGGTAGAGGCCTATGTGAGTCTGAACCCGGGAGAGCCTCTTCGCCCTCTTCGGGAGGTAGGATCCGGAGGAGAGCTTTCTCGCATTATGCTGTCCATTAAGACGGTGCTGGCGGATACGGAGGGGGTTTCTACATTAATTTTTGATGAGATTGACAGCGGAATTTCCGGAAGAACCGCGGAGAAGGTGGGAGAAAAGCTTCAGAAGATTGCGAAGAATCACCAGGTGATTTTGATAACCCACCTGCCCCAGATTGCGGCAAAGGCAGACCATCATTTTCTCATTGAAAAGACGGTGGAGAATGGAGTCACCCACACCGGGATTCATCCCTTGGAGGAGAAGGAATCCATTGAGGAGCTGGCAAGGCTTCTTGGGGGAGATGAGATTTCGGAGGCTTCCCTGGAAAATGCCAGAGAGCTAAAGGCGAAGTCTAAGGCAAAGAAAGCCAAAGTTTAGAAAGTAAGAGAGAAGCACTGTGGTTTCGGAGTGACGAAATAAGCGAATAAAAGCAGATTTTGCGGGTTCATAAACTTTGCAGTTTTACGGAAAAGCATGTGATATTTAGGAAGGAGGATAGGATGAAAAACATTTTATTTCTTGCATCAGAGGCAGTTCCCTTTATCAAAACAGGAGGTTTGGCGGATGTGTGCGGTTCTTTACCCAAAGCTCTGGATTCCAATTACTTTGATTGTAGGGTGATGATTCCCAAATACATGTGTATTCCTGAAGAGAAAAGGAATGAACTGAAATACAAGACGCACTTCTATATGGACTATTTAGGACAGTCCCGCTACGTAGGAGTCTTAGAACAGGAAGTAGACGGGATTCTCTACTACTTTATTGACAATGAATATTATTTTTCCGGAAACAAACCCTATGGAAACTGGTACTGGGACTTGGAAAAGTTCTGTTTTTTCTGTTATGCGGCTTTATCAGCCCTTCCTCTTTTGGATTTTCATCCGGATGTGCTGCATTGTCATGACTGGCAGACCGGATTGGCACCGGTTTTATTAAAGGATCGTTTTGCGGGAGGTGAGTTTTTCCGTTCCATTCGTTCCGTATTTACCATTCATAATCTTCGCTTCCAAGGCGTGTGGGATATTAAGACCATTAAGCGTTTTACCGAGCTGTCGGATTATTATTTCACACCGGATAAGCTGGAATGCGATAGAAACGGTAATCTCTTAAAGGGCGGTTTGGTTTATGCGGATGCCATAACCACTGTAAGCAAAACCTATGCTAGAGAGATTCAGTATCCCTTCTTCGGGGAGGGATTAGAGGGACTTTTACAGGCCAGAGACCATGATCTTCGTGGCATTATCAACGGAATTGACTACGAAGAATGGAATCCCAAGAGAGACAAATTCCTTCCGGCTCACTATGATCTTGCTTCCTTCCGAAAAGGAAAGCCTGAGGTGAAGAGGGCATTACAGGAAGAATTGGGCTTAGAGGTTGATCCGGATTGTATGCTGATCGGAATGGTTAGTCGACTGACGGACCAAAAGGGATTGGATCTTTTGGTAAGAGTTTTTGATGAAATCTGCCAAGATAAGATTCAGTTTGTGGTTTTGGGTACAGGGGAGGACGGATATGAGAATTTCTTCCGACACTACGCATGGAAGTATCCCAAGAAGGTTTCTGCCCAGATTTACTATTCCGAAGAGAAGAGTCATAAAATCTATGCAGGCTGTGATGCCTTGCTGATGCCCTCTCTGTTTGAGCCCTGCGGTCTTTCCCAGTTGATTGCCCTTCGCTACGGCACGATTCCCATTGTCCGGGAAACCGGAGGCTTGAAGGATACGGTAGAGCCCTACAATGAATATGAAGGAAAGGGAACAGGCTTCTCCTTTGCCAATTACAATGCCCATGAAATGATGGCCAGCATCCGTTATGCGGAGCAGGTGTATTATGACCATCGGGAGGCTTGGGAAGAAATGATTGCCAGGGGTATGGAACAGGATTATTCTTGGAAGAGTTCCGCTCTTCAGTATCAGGAGCTTTATGACTGGCTGGTGGAGAGATAAATACTTTCAGCGAAAGGTAAAGTACTAAAAATAAAGCTGAAAATGCTGTATCTAAAGTATAAAGAAGGTATTAAAACGTAGTAGGCTGTAATGATAAAAGAAAAGCCGAAGAAAGGAAACATAGAAAAAGCATGACGTTTCAAGAGCAACTTTTAGACAATTATTTATTGATCTCAGCTCTGCTATCCTGGTTTGTTGCCCAGGTTTGTAAGACAGCGATTGATGCTTATTTTAATAAGGGAATAAATTGGGAGAGAATGACCGGTTCCGGAGGAATGCCCTCCAGCCATTCTTCTACAGTGGTGGCTTTAGCCACGGCGGCCGGGATTTCATACGGAGTGGATAGCGCGATTTTTGCGGTGGCTCTGGTTTTTGCCGTTGTGGTGATGTATGATGCCACCGGAGTCAGAAGAGAAACCGGAAAGCAGGCAGTGATTTTGAATCGTCTCTTACTGGATAATCCCTTTGCCTGGACCGGTAAGGAATTTGAAAAAAAGCTGAAGGAATATGTGGGGCATAGTCCCCTGCAGGTTTTAATGGGAGCCATTCTGGGTCTTGCCATTGCAGTAGGAATGGGGTATGTCTATGGCTATTTTGGATAGGAAGAAAAGGATAAGGCGGTTTTTCTGCCTTATCCTTTCCCTGCTTTTTCTTCTAAGCTCCTGTAAAGGAATTGCAATCAGCGGAAAAACGGAGAATATCCCCGGCTATACCGAGGCACAGGCCATGATTGTGGTGGGCTCTGAGCGAAATCGGATTCAAAATGTGATGGGGAAGGAAGTTTGGGATCTCCCTGTAGCCGGACAGGTGGAAAAGACCTACGGAGAATATTTCCTGGCAAAAACCAAGGAGTTTCTACAGGATATCCGTACTTTGAATCTGATGGCGGAGGAAAAGGGAATTATTGCCAACGGCACGGAGATGGAAAGCATTCGCTCTGCAGCCAATGCCTTTTACCAAAGTCTCAGCGAAGAGGACAAGGCCTTCTTTGGAAACTGCAGTCTGAAGGACGTGGTGGATATGTATGTGGCCTACTTTGTGGCGGAAAAGACGGCAAAGTCCCTTTTGGCCAACGTGGATACGGAATTAAGTGCGGCGGAAGCCAAGGTGATTTCTGTGGAACAGATTGTGGTACAGGATGAAAACCTGGCGAAGGAGCTGGAAGAAAAGGTAAAGCTTGCCGGAGCCAATTTTTCCTATTATGCCAGACAGTATTCCGAGGATCCGGAATTGCAGAAAAACTTGGCCTTTGGAGAAAGTGAGGATGAATACGCGAAGGTAGCATTTTCCTTAGAGGACAATGAAATCTCCTCCGTATTTTCTCAGGATGGAAAGTACTACATTTTAAAATGTCTAAGCTCCTATGATGAGGAGGCGACCAAGGAACGAAAGGAGAGGTTGGAAACCGCTATTCGCTCCCTGCATTTTCAGGAAAGCTACGAGGCCTATCAAAAAGAGCATATTGTCCGCTTCCGGGAACCCTTCTGGAAGGAAATCGACCTTCATAGTCATGAGGGAAGCACTGCGGATTACTTCTTTTCCTATTATCAGGAGAAGGTGGCGGAGGTGAAATAATGGAAGAAATAATGGAAGAAATATTAGAAGGAATCAATGAGCCAATCGACGAATGTTTGTCCCGTGAGGAGCTTAGAAAACAATGTAGTTAAAATACTATCGATGTGGTCTATTATGAAATAATATCAATGAATAATATAAAAATAAACCGCTCTACAGCCCTGATTTACAAGGGGTAGAGCGGTTTTTATCAACACTTTTTGTTCTATAAGCCTTAAAGTGCGGCAACAATTCCCTGATCGTTAGCATAAATGGTGGCTACACCGGCGGCATCGGTCACCACAATTTCTTTAAAGCTTCCTTCCTTCAGGAAGTCTTCTTTTACCTGCTCTGCCCGCTCCGGAGCATTGACATGGGTGATTACCAGTCGCTTTTCTTTTACCGCTTCCGCACCCCCGGCACGTTCAACGGCTAACTGCACCATTCTCTTTAAGGCCTTCTGTATACCTCTTTGCTGGTCCAATTTTACAATGGTACCGTTTACCGCACCCATAACGGGCTTAATGTTTAAGGCGGAAGCCAAGAAGGATTTTACGGCGGAAAGTCTACCGTTTTTCCGTAAGGTTTCCAGAGACTCCAGTACAAAAACCGTTACGATGTCGTTACATTTTTTCTCGACAATGTCTACCACTTCCACAAAACCGAGACCTGCTTCCTTACATTCCTGAATGTCCAGGCAAAGCTTGCATTCTCCGGCGGAAGCGGACTTGGAGTTAAACAAATGAATCTTCTTGGGAGAATCTTCATGGGATTCCGTATAGAGGTCGATGCCGATTTTGGCCGCCTGATAGGTGCCGGAAAGTTGGTCGGATAGGGTTACAATATAGACTTCATCCGCATCGGACTCTTCGATGGCTTTCTGAAAGGCCTCCGGAGAGGGACAGGCGGTCTTCGCTCCGATGGAAGATGTAGCCATTCTTTTGATAAAATCTGCCTGATCAAAAGCTTCATCATCCATGATTCTATATTCCCCGATTTCTAAGCTTAGGGGAACCATACGAAAATGAGGATCCGCCTTCATCTCCGGTGTATAATCTCCACAGCTGTCACAAATAATCTGATATTTCATAGGGTTTTCCCTTTCTAAGTAGTTTTCAATACTACATCCATTATAGGACAATGCAGAGTACTGTCAAGGTATAGCTGGATTCCGGTCTTTGATTACTTGATTTCGGTTTTTGATTACTCTCTTTTTGTTTCTTTATCCACTGAGAAAATCTTTACTCTATTTACATTCTTTGGATTTCCGCCTGAATCATTTTCCCCATCAGCTCGGAAAAATGCTCTAAGGACTGGACCTTCGCAAAATTTCTGCCGAAAATCTTCTGGGCACTGGGAACATCCTTGTCCTTTCCGGTATAGGCCAGTAGTACATAGATGTTCTCCATATGGGCTTTATGCACCATTTCCTGAATGTCGGAAATGGCCAGATCTCCGGAATAGTTTCTGGCTTTGTTTTTCACCTCCAAAAGGTCGTTGGGCGTTAAATCCGTAAGCCAGATTACCAGGCGATGGGAGGCTGTATTTTCCTTTAACTGCTCCAAAACGGCGGAAAGCGCTAGGCCGTCCCGGTTTGCTCCGGTGGTGAAGTAACGGAAAATTTCTTTGTTCTTATTTCGTTCCGTATAGTCCCGATATCGATTCAAAACCGTATAGCCGCTCATGGAGGAGTAGCCGAAAACCCGAACCGGAATTCGGCAGTTGTCCAAAGCCTTTGCCAGAATATAGCCCTGTTGGGATACGGTTTCCATCCGATGAATCTGGGAGGAAGAGGCATCCAGCAGTAAATCCACCGTAAGAGAGCCTTGACTGTCCGCGATTTCCTTTTGGAAAATTTTATTGTGGCCCTTTAGATATAGGGGTTTCCACAAAAGAGAAGGAATCAGTTTCCCCTGATTGGAAAGGACGGGACTTGGTTCCAAGCTGCTTAATAAAGCATTTTTCAGCATTTGACTAAGGCGAAAAATCTGCGTCTGGTTATAGCTTGCCTCTTTTTCATAGGCCTGTTCGTTTTTCTTTCGCTGGGCTTCCATTTCCTTCCGCATCTTTGCGGCGAAGCCCTTTAGATTGTCCTCCTCCTTGCCGTTGGTAAAATACAGTCTTGCCCCCTGATGGTTTCCAATGCAGCAGGCTTTTTCTATGGCTTCGGATTTTTTCTTATCGAAGAGAGGCTGTCCGAAATAGCTCTGAATGTATTTTCGCAGGCCTTCCTCGGTGATTTTTTGGTATTTTTCGGAGGCGGTTTCTACATCCCTGCTGTCCGCCCCTCCCTTGCTTCGCTCTAAAAGCCCTAAAACCAGCTTTTTCGGTGCTCCGGAAGAAGTACCGTTCTCGTCTTTTAACCAAAAGAAAAGGTGCGGAATCTTGAATTCCCGCTTTTTCTTCTGCATGGCGGCCGGAAGACCGGGGAGATAGGTAAAATATTTTTGTAAGGTCTTGGAGAGACTTTGAATCCATTCTTCGGTATTCAGATCCCCGGAAATTTCCACTTCTTTTAGAAGCTTTCTATCCACTAAATCAGGAAGGCCGCAGTCCTCCCCTAAGGCTACCTTGTAATGTCCCTCTAAGATCCAGCCTTCCCGGCTTTCCGCAATACTGGGAATAAATTCCTGAAGCTTACGTTTGCAATATTCTCTGCGTAGAAGAGCCAGGCTTTCTCTTAGGGGACTTTCCTTTTCAAAGGTGGCATTTTCCAGAGCCAGCCAGAAGAGGGTTTCGTAGGTTTCCTGTCCCAGGGTTTCATGGAAGGTGCTGTAGAATGCCGTTAACTTCTTCCAGTCAAAATGGGTATAGCTGGCGCCAATGATGGTATTCCAATACAGGTCCGCCTTGCCCTGGTAATCATACATACGGTAACCGGGAGAGACCTTATAGTTATGGGCGCCGTTCCAAATCATATTGGCGGCCCGCTTTTTTTCAAATTCTGTCAGCATCATAGGAAAATACGCTCTCCGGAAAGCTCTTTAGGAATTCTGGCATCCAGTAAATCCTGTACCAACTGTCTTTCGTATAGGTCAAAGGACTTGTTTACCAATCCCATTTCCAAAGCCTTGGAAACGGATAAGCCCTTCTGCATTGCTTTAATAGAAGAAATTAAACCTCTAAGGTCCAAGCTTCTGCTGGAAATTTCACATCCGGAAACCTTTTCCTGAATTTCGGAAAAGAGGAGGGCAAACTGCTTTCTGTATTCCTCCGATAAGTTCGGAAATTGCTGCTGCAAAAGCTTATCCAGATTCTCCGCGCTGATAACCGGCATGTGGAGCACCAGGAAACGGGAAGCTAAGGCTTCATTTACCTCTCTGGTTCCGGCGTAGCCGTAGTTCATGGTGCCGATGAAACGGGTAGCCTCATGCAGGGGGAACTGTCCGTAGCCCGGCAGGTCGATGCTGTGACGGAAGTCCAGGGTGGCATGCAGTACCGCCAAGGATTCATTTTTCGCCATATTGATTTCGTCCAGGATGCCGAAGCCCCCCCGAAGGGCACACTCCAGAATCGGTCCCTTACGAAGCTTCACTTCTCCTTGAGAAAAGGTATCGCTACCCACCAGGGAGGAGGCGTCTGCATTGACATAAAGGGAAATATCCCATTCCGGACGGGAAAATGCCAGAGCCAATCCCTGGGCTAAAACATTTTTTCCCGTGGCCTTGGGGCCGTCCAATAAGAGGTTTGCACCGGAAAGCAGGGCGGCAATGGCGGCCTCCCAGATGTCCTTTCCATAGTACAAATACTCCATTTTCGGCAAACGCTTCTCGTCCTCTTCTTCCAGCTTGTAAAAGGAACGGAAGGAGCGCAGCTCCTCTAAAAGCTTCTCCGAAATACCTTCTTCTTCTAAAAATGTCAAAATATCCTTCATTTTCTTCCCCTATCTACTTTTATTATTCTTTCTGACGGCTATTTTACCGCAGTTTAGTACAGAAATCTTAAAATTCCTAATCTTTTATTTGAATAGCACAAAAAAATGTAAAAACTATCCTTTGATTTTAGAGGATAATGTATGTGTACAAAATACAAAATTGCTATTTATTTAACAGATTATCGTCAATAGAAAGGAAATTTAGGCAAATAAACTATAATAAAGTACTTATTGATTTTGAAATAAATGGATAAAATATTGAAATTTCTGTGAACAAGGTGTATTTTTAGTTTTGCACAAAATTGAGGAAAGAAGGGGAGGATTACTTATGGTTACCTTTATGATCGGCCTTGTGATTCTCATCGTCGGCGGAATGGCTATGGGTCGCCTTTGCGATCATGTATTCCAGCCGGACGACAGAGAGACACCGGCTTACGCCAAGCAGGATGGTGTGGATTATGTTCCGATGCCTACTTGGAAAAATGCTTTAATTAACTTACTGAACATTGCCGGAACAGGACCTATTCTTGGACCGATTCAGGGTATTTTGTTCGGACCGATTGCACTGCTTACCATTCCTATCGGAAATGTTATTGGCGGAGCGGTACATGACTACTTTGCGGGAATGATTTGTACCCGTGACGGCGGAGCCCAGATGCCGGAGATGGTAAGACGTTATACCAACAAGGCAGTGTTCTGGATTTATGATGTATTTGTATGTGTGCTCTTACTTTTGGTAGGAACCGTTTTCATTTACACTCCCGGAGACATTACCGCAACCCAGGTATTCGGATTCAGCGGTGCGCCTACAGAGGCTTCCACTTGGATTATCTACGGTATTATTTTCGCATACTATTTAATTGCTACTGTATTCCCCATCGATAAGATTATCGGAAGAATCTATCCTATCTTCGGTGCAATCCTGGTATTCTCCGCAGTAGGTGTATTTGCTGTAATGGTAATTTCCCATTACCCATTAGTAGAGATTTTCGGAAACTGGAATACTCCTTCCTTTAACTATGGAGATTATTTCTGGACACAGAACTTTTTCCCGATTTTCTTCGTAACCGTAGCCTGCGGAATTCTTTCCGGATTCCACTCTTCCCAGACTGCTCTTGTAGCAAGAACCATTAAGAGTGAGAAGGACGGAAGAATGACCTTCTATAACATGATGGCTGTAGAAGGCTTCATCGCCATGGTATGGGCGGCAGGAACAATGGCATTGATTCAGTTCACTGCAGACCAGGGCGGAATCAGCATGGTATTTAATGAGAAGGCAGGAACCTTCCAGTACATGATTCAGAAGGCGGGAGAGTTGGTTGCTATTTCTCCAACCTCTGTAGTCGGTGTAGTTTGTAGAAGAGCTTTAGGACCTATTGGCGGAGCAATAGCACTTATCGGTATTATTATTCTTCCCATTACGTCCGGAGATACTGCACTTCGTGCATTACGTCTTACCATTGCAGATACCTTCCACATTAAGCAGGACAACAATTTCAGAAGATTAAGCCTTGCCATTCCAATCTTTATCCTGGTAGCAGGAATCTTAGTTTGGGCAAAGGTAGATCCTAAGGGCTTCCAGATTCTTTGGAGATACTTCGCATGGTCTAACCAGACTATGGCATTATTCCCCTTGGCTGCGGCAGGTATTTATCTCATGATTAACGGAAAAGCAAAATGGGCATGGATGCCACTGCTTCCCGGTACCTTCTACACCTTCATCTGCGCAAGCTATATCTTAAATGCAAAGCTGGGCTTTGGTTTAAGCTGGCCAATCGCTTATGTGGGCGGTGTAATTGTGGCTGCTATTTACCTTGTTTTTGTAATCATTAGAGGTAAGAAGGGCGGCACCACTCCTGAGCCTACAGTAAAGTAATGGCTGAAAGTGTTCCGTATTTGAAACAGGCAAGTCCTTTTCGATAAGGGATAGTCGTTTGATGAACCGTGTCTGTAAATGATTATATAAGGATGAATTGAAAGATTGATTGCTTCGAAAGAGGCAGTCAATCTTTTTTTATACAATTTTTATAAATTAAAAATTAAGATTTTGTTGATTTTCTCTTAGGATATGGAGTATATTTAACTCGGATTTTAATAATCATCTGTAGGCAGGTTGGGAATCGGAGGGAGAAGACGATTCCCTGTATTTAGTCCGGCCTACCCGTACCATAGCAGAAATCAGGGAAGAGAGTTGTAGCTACTATGGGACAAAAAAAATTACCTAAGTAAGGGAGAATGAAAATGAAGAAAAAGAAACTGAAAGTACAAGTAGCTGCACTCGCCATGACAGGAGCCATTGCAGCTGCACCATTGACTGTAAGAGCGGAAGAAGCAAGCACGGCTGCACCGGTGACTTCAAGCACAAGCAGTACAGAAGCATCTGCCACTGCCGCAGCTCCTGCAGCAAGTACAGCGACAACTCCTGCAACAAGCACAGCAGCAACTAGTGCAACTGCCGGAACCAGCACAGCAACAAGCGGTGCCGGAAGCGGAACAGGCACCGGAACCGGCACAGCAACTACCGCCGGAACAGGAACGGCAACAAGCGGTGCAGGAAGCGCTGCAAGTACCGGAACAGCAGCAACAGCGACCACGGAAGCGTCAGCCTCGACAGCTGCAGCTACCCCAGTTACGGTAGCAGAGGCACCGGCAGATCCTGCCACCACAGTTCCCAACAATGTGGATACTGTAGTGCCGGATAATAATAAGCAGGGAACGGATATTAAGGCGAATGCAAGTGCGAAGCTTGGTTTTTTCACTTTACCTTTAGCGGATATCAATGCATCCATTTCTGCAGAAGATGCCAAAGGGGATAAGACTATTGCTGAAAGTAATCCTAGATTAGAGGATAATAGTATTACTGCATTAAAAAACAAAGATGTGGTGATGCAGGGAGACCTTTCTATTGCCAAAGAGGATGGAGCTGAGACCTATGACAGTACCGCTTCCGCAGCCCATGATGTAAACAAGGAAGATAGCTATTCTTTGAAAGCTGACTTGGATGTTACAGCTGTCAATAATTCCATTAATGCCTCTGCGGATTTCATTCCGAATTCCAACGACATTTCCGTAAATAATATGGAAACAGGACTTCGTGCCACCTTCTCATTTGGCAATGACCTTGAGGGAAGCTTCCATACCCCTACAGATTTAGAAGATGCCAAGAAGCATTACGAGCTAAGCTCTGCTGACGGAAGCCCGATGATTTACCGTATCAACTATGCAAATTCCAAGTTTGCAAAGGATAAAGTAAGCATCGCCATGGACTTGGATTTAACAAAGATGACTCCATTGGTAAACCGTTATTCCTCAGCCGGAGCCAACTACAAAAATCTGTATGGAACAGATCCTGTTACCGGAAAAGAAAACCATATTGAGAACTATAATTATCCTGCAAGTGAATATAAAACACGTTATCAGACCAGTGTCTTTGGTAATTTAAAGGAGCTGATTAATAATTCTGCTAAGAAGATTCAGTTGGTGATGAAGGGGGTTAAGTTGAATTCCGCTTCCTCTAACCCAGTGGAAACAGAGACTGAAAAAAAGATACAGTTAATCATGAAGGGCATTAAGTTTAATGCGGCACATGGCAATGTAGAAGAAACAGAAACCGCTACAGAAAAGACAACAACTGCAGAGGGAACTATTCGGGGAACCTTAGTAGGATATATGAAGGCGGATGTGAGTTACAGCATTTTTGCGAGTGGTAATGCATCCTATGTTTGGGGAGCTATTCAGAATGATGCCGGCAGAGATAGTGTAACAGGTCAGAACAATGATAAGGTAAACCTTACCGTGAAGTTCACTACCACAGAAAAGAAGGAAAAGCCGGTTCAACCTGAGGAGCCGACACAGCCTGTTACCCCAGTAGCACCAAGTAATGGCGGAGGAAGCACCCCAAGTCTTGCTCCTGCAAGACCAAGCTCTTCCGCACCTTCCAATCCGGGAACCGTTTTGGGAGAAAGCCGTCCAACAGCTTCTACACCAAGCGGTGAAGCTTTAGGAGAAAATCGTGAAACTCCTGTAGCGGAAACCGCTGAGAAAAAGCAGGGAGCTGTATTGGGAGAGTCTCGCCCAAGCGTAAAGGGCGTATCCGACCGTGCAACCGTAGCTACCGGAGATTACAACTTCACAGGACTTTGGGCTTCCCTTTTCGGAATCTCCTTAGCGGCATTGGCAGGATTTGTGGTTCTTCAGAAGAAAAAAGAAAATTAATATGCCGATAATCATTTTTTCTGTATTTAGTGTATATTACTGTTAATACGGAAAAGCAAAAATATTATCAAAGGAATACTAAACCGTTGTAGAACATGAAAAATAAACCGTTCTGCAACGGTTTATTTTTGTGAATTAAGATTTGACTTATTTATACTTTTTTCTTAGTATAGTGCTTATAGTTATTTTAATTTTTTAAAGCAAAAACAGGAGAAATAGAACAACATGATCAGTAGCTTTGTACAAATTTCTTCTGTTTTTTCCTGTAAGTGCTTTAAAAAAGACAGATGAAAAGTTGAAAAAGCTTTTCTAAACACAGGGAGAATGAGAATGAAGAAGAAAAACTTAAAAGTACAGGTAGCTGCATTGGCTATGACAGGAGTAATGGTTGCAATTCCTATGAATGCCAGAGCTGAGGAAGCAAATCCTGCTACAGCTGCTTCAGCGGCAACGTCAGGAACAACGGAAGCAGCGACAGGATCGACGGCAGCAACAGCTGTAGAAACTGCAACAGGGGTTACAACAGGAGCAGCGGCAGAAACGGTAACAGGAGCGACAGCAGGGGGAGCGACAGAAACTGCAACAGGAGTAGTGGCAGAAGCAGCAACAGGGGCGACAGCAGCAACAGGCACAGCCGTAGGAGCGGGAACAACCAGCGGGGGAGAAGAGTCAGTTGTTACAGTAGAAGAAGCTGCAGTGGATCCCGGTACTACCGCACCGAACAATGTGAATACTGTGGTGTCGGACGATCAAAAACAGGGAACGGACATTTCTACGCATGTAGATATTACCCGCGGAGGGGCAGCTAGACCTGTGATTCACGTAGATACCACTGTGACAGCAGAAGAGGCCAAGGGAGAGAAGACCATTGCGGAAAGTCACCCGGGAGTAGAAAATAACGTTATCACCGGTCTGAAGAACAAGAATGTGGTTCTTCAAGGGGATCTCTCCATTAAAAAGGATGAAAGTACAGAAGCCTATGATAGTACCAATACTGCAGCACATCCGGTGAATAAGGAAGATAGCTATTCTCTGAAGGCGGATTTGGATGTGTCTTCCGTTACCAACGCTATAAATGCATCTGCCGGAATTATACCGGGGTCAAATGATATTTTTGTAAACAATTTAGAGACAGGCCTTCGCTCCACATTTACTTTGGGAGATGACCTGGAGGGAAGCTTCCATCTCCCAACGGACTTAGAGGATGCCAAGAAGCATTATGAGCTAAGCTCTGCGGATGGAAATCCTATGATTTATCGCATTAATTATGGAAAATCTTTCTTCTCCAAGAAGAAGGTGAGCCTTGTTATGGATTTGGATTTAACCCAGATGAAGCCATTGGCGAAGCAAGGCTCCGATGAAAATGCGGCTAACGAAAGAATCTACGGCAAAGATCCGGTTACCGGAAAACCGTATCCTATTGAAAACTTTAATCCCTCTCCTGCTACGGGAAGGCATGCAAGTACCAGCGTTTTTGGAAATTTGCAGGAGCTTATTAACAATTCTGCCCAAAAGATTCAGCTGGTAATGAAAGGATTAAAAATCAATGCCACCGCTTCCAATAGAGTAGAAACGGAAACGGAGACAGAAAAGAACATTAGCACAGAGGGAAGTATTGCCGGAACTTTAGTGGGATATATGAAGTCTGATTTATGGTATGTTTTTGCTTCCGGTAATACCTCCTATGTTTGGGGGGCAGTGCAAAATGATGCCGGAAGAGATAAGGTGACCGGTCAAGGAAATGACAAGGTTTTTCTTACCGTAAAAATGAACACTGTGGAGCCGAAGAGCAATCCGGTGCAGCCCGTAAATCCTGTACAACCGGTAAATCCCGTTAACCCGGAGCAGCCCGCACAGCCTGTAATTCCCGTAACTCCCGAAACCCCTGCTGCTCCGGCTACTCCTACGAATCCTAGTATTGGCGGATCAAGCAATGGTGGCGGTGGAAGGATCAGTTCAAGAGTAACTGTAAGCACTGTCAGCAATGCACCTTCCAATCCCGGAATCGTATTGGGAGAAAGTCGACCCACAGCTTCTACCCCTGCAGGTGAAGTTTTAGGAGAGAACCGTGTGGCTCCCGTAGCGGAAACCGTTGAGAAAAAGCAGGGAACTGTATTGGGAGAATCTCGTCCAAGTGTAAAAGGCGTATCCGACCGAGCATCCGTAGCCACCGGAGATTATAACTTCACAGGACTTTGGGCATCCCTTTTCGGAATCTCCTTAGCATCCTTGGCAGGCTTTGTAGTTCTGAAAAAGAAAGAGCAGCAGTAAATATCAAGCCGAAAAATATATAAAACAGCAATAAATGATTACCGTAGTAGAGCAGGTAAAGTGCCGGTTCTACTATGGTTTTTTGAATTCAGCTGTACCTTCTTTATATTTTTTCTTAGTAAAAGTGAAGGACTGTGAAATCTAAATAGACTGAAGCAATTGCGATATGGAGGTGTAATAGGGGGAATCCAAGTCTCCCGGTACTTACCGAAAACTAGAGAAGCGAAAGACTGTGAAAAGCGATAGACTAGAGCGATTGCGGTATCTCCTGCTGCTGCATATGTTTTGCTTGAAGGTATCAACTTTGTATTTATTTTGGGGATAGAATCACTCCGGCAGATTTGGAATAACGAAAGCGGCAATACAAAATCCAGGCTGCCGATTGACAGCCTGAATTCCGTATGACAGAATCAAAAGATA
>CALHIC010000448.1 GCA_938030845.1 uncultured Oribacterium sp.
TATGCCATTTCCTCGTAAAGCAAGAGAAGAAAGAGGAAAAATAGTTAGATGGAACTAACTTTCAGTATTTTTTAAAAAACAAAAAAATTTTCAAAATCCGTTGACAAGGACAAAAAAAGAGATTATAGTATGCCATGTTGATAGTAATTATCAATTTTGTTTTTTGAAAGCCTCAGGAACTTTTGAAAGACAAAGCAATAAAAGAAAGGACGGCCGATGAATTATTCACGACAGCGTGCAGAGGTACTGGATCAGATTAGGGAGCATGAAGACCATCCTACTGCAGATGTAATATTTGCAGAACTACGCCAAAAGGATCCCAGCATCAGTTTGGCAACGGTATATCGGAACTTAAAGTTACTTTCGGATTTAGGAGAAATTCGGAAACTTAGCTTCGTATCAGGAGCGGATCGTTTCGATCCTACCGTAAAACCCCATTATCACTTTGTATGTGAGAGATGCGGGAAGGTTTATGACATTCCTATGAAGGTTGCGGAAGCACTGGATTCGGAGGCGGAAATGTATATTCCGGGAGCCATTACAGGTCATGATTTGGTGTTCCGAGGAATATGTGATGAATGTGGAGCTTTGGAGGGCTTCAAGGATTCACAAAAATAAGTTGAGTTTGAGCATTTGCCTTAAAAAAGGCGGAAAAGGAGAGAAGTTATGAAGACTTGGGTTTGTTCAGTATGTGGTTATGTGTATGAGGGAGAGACTGCTCCTGAAAAGTGTCCTGTATGTAAGGCTAGCAGCGACAAGTTCGTTGAGCAGAGCGGAGAGCTTACATGGGCAGCAGAGCATGTAATCGGAGTAGCTAAGGATGTTTCCGAGGATATCAAGAAGGATTTAAGAGCTAACTTCGAGGGAGAGTGCTGTGAGGTTGGTATGTACCTTGCTATGAGTAGAGCAGCTTACAGAGAGGGATACCCTGAGGTAGGTGATTACTACAGACAGGCTGCTTTCGAAGAGGCAGATCACGCATCTCGTTTCGCAGAGCTCTTAGGAGAGGTTGTATCTCCTTCCACAAAAGAGAACCTTATCGCTCGTGTAAAGGCTGAGAACGGTGCTACTGCAGGTAAGGTTGACCTTGCAAAGAGAGCTAAGGCTCAGGATTTGGATGCTATCCATGATACTGTTCACGAGATGGCTCGTGACGAGGCTAGACACGGTAAGGCATTCCAGGGTCTGTTGAAGAGATACTTCAGCTAATCACAACAGTTGGTAACACCGTAGTGCTTGCCCTTTCGATATTTGGAGAAAGGACAGCAGATTGTACAAAGGAAAAACTTGTTTTTTCTTATAGCTATTATAAAATGCTTTTGTAATAGCGCAGGTTGAGTCTTGGAACAGAGGAGGAGCGCTCCTCTGTTTCAATTTTTAGACAGGCGAGTATGCTTGCCGGGAAAGGAGAGCAGTATGGCAAATTATAAGGGAACAGAAACAGAGAAGAATTTATGGACAGCCTTTGCAGGAGAGTCTGAGGCAAGAAACAAGTATACTTATTTTGCTTCTCAGGCAAAGAAGGACGGTTATCAGCAGATTGCAGCAATCTTAGAGGAGACTGCGGCCAATGAGGAATACCACGGAAAGATGTGGTTTAAGGAGCTGGCAGGACTTGGCGGCGGAATCGGAAACACTCAGGAGAACTTGAAGGCGGCAGCTGCCGGTGAGCATTATGAGTGGACCGATATGTATAAGACCTTTGCAGAAGTAGCAGCAAAGGAAGGCTTCCAGGAGCTTGCTGCAAAGTTCCGCCTTGTTGCTCAGGTTGAGAAGACTCATGAAGAGCGTTTCTTACAGCTTTTACAGGGAATCTTGGATGACACTACCTTTAAGGCTGAGCAGCCTACCCTGTGGCACTGCAGAAACTGCGGTTTCATCTATGAAGGAGAGGAAGCACCTGAGACTTGCCCATGCTGCAATCATCCTAAGGCTTACTTCGAGCGTAAGGCTGACAACTATTAAAAAGCACTTCAGCTGAAAGAAAAGTACAGAAATTCTATTCAGTAAAAGTAAGTATCTGTTTTATAAATCCACAGTCTTTTCCATAAAAAGAGGAAGAGACTTGTGGATTTTTTTATGTGCGAAATATTCCTATCTTATATGGACAAAAATGAATTGTCTGAAATTTGAAAAATTAATATTTTTTTCATTGCCGGAGGGCGGAATCCGTGAAAGCTTGCATTGACGGAAGGAAAAGTTTAGGCTAGACTCTAAGCTTAGGGATGAGTTCCTAAGACTGCTGTTTTCCAAGAAAAATGAAAGAAAAAGGAAGATGGCAAAGAGCGTTTTGTATAGAGAAAATTAGATATAGAGAAAGAGGCGTTGCGATGAAAAAAAGTACAGTATTATTAATTCTGGACGGCTACGGAGATCGGAAGAGCAAAGAGGGAAATGCTATCGCTTTGGCGAACACGCCGGTGATGGATCATTTGAAAAAGGATTATCCCTATGTGGAAGGACAGGCTTCCGGACTGGCTGTAGGTCTTCCCGACGGACAGATGGGAAATTCTGAGGTAGGACATATGAACATGGGCGCGGGCAGAATTGTGTACCAGGAATTGACCCGTATTTCCAAGTCTATTCAGGATGGAGATTTTTTTGAAAATGCTGCCTTAAAGGGTGCTGTGGAGCATTGCAAGAAAAAGGATTCCGCCTTGCATTTCATGGGACTTTTGTCCGATGGAGGAGTACACTCTCACATTGAACATATTTATGGACTTTTGGAGCTGGCAAAGCGTGCCGGTCTTAAGAAGGTTTATCTTCATGCTTTTTTGGATGGAAGAGATACTCCTCCCGACTCCGGAAAGCATTTCCTTATGCAGATTGAAAAGAAAATGCAGGAAATCGGTGTGGGAGAAGTAGCCAGCATTGCCGGAAGATACTACGCCATGGATAGAGACAAAAACTACGACAGAGTGGAAAAGGCTTACCTGGCGATGACCAAGGGAATCGGAGAGAAGGCGGCTTCCGTAGAGGAGGCTATCAGCGCTTCCTACGCCAAGGAGGTTTTTGATGAATTCGTATTACCTACGGTAATCGAGAAAAACGGAGAGACTCATCTTATTTCTGACGGAGATGCTTGTATCTTCTTTAACTTCCGTCCGGATAGAGCAAGAGAAATCTGTCATTGCTTTTGTGATAATGACTTTAGCTTTTTTGACCGGGGAGCCAGAAAAGAAGTATATTTTGTCTGCTTCACCGACTATGACCCCACTATTCCCAATAAGGAAGTGGCTTTCCATAAGGAAGAGATTTCCAATACCTACGGAGAATATCTGTCGTCCCTGGGAAAGACTCAGCTTCGTATTGCGGAAACGGAGAAATATGCCCATGTTACCTTCTTCTTTAACGGAGGAAAGGAAGAACCCTTTAGCGGTGAAGATCGTATCCTGGTTCCCTCTCCCAAGGATGTGGCAACCTATGATTTAAAGCCGGAGATGAGCTGTTACACGGTAACGGAGAAGCTTACAGAGGCGATTCGCTCCGGAAAATATGATGCGATTGTAGCAAACTTTGCCAATCCGGACATGGTAGGACATACCGGTGTTCTCCCTGCAGCCATCAAAGCCATTGAAGTGGTGGATGAGTGCGTAGGAAAGGTTGTGGAGGCTGTGCAGGAAGTGGGAGGTAATCTCTTTATTCTGGCCGATCACGGAAATGCGGATATGATGGTGGACGAGAAGACGGGAGAGCCCTATACCGCCCATACCACCAATCCGGTACCTTTCATCCTTGTGGCAGCGGACAAGACTTTAAAGCTGAAGGAAGGGGGGTGTCTTGCAGATGTGACTCCCACACTTTTGGATTTGATGGGTATTCCAAAGCCGAAGGAAATGACGGGAAAGAGCCTGCTGGAGAAGTAAAAAGTATAGCAAGAGTGGCAGCATAGCCAAGGATGGGACGCATAGCCAATGACGGAAGTATATTCAAGGATGGCAGTATAGCCAAGGATGGACGTATAGAGAAGCTTAGAAGTAAGGACGCAAGAGTACCTGGAAGGAGTTATTCATGAAAATAGGAATCTGTACAGATTCCGGATCGGGAATACGGAAGGAAGAAAGTGAGAAATTCGGGATTACTGTAGTTCCCATGCCCTTTCGAATGGGGGAACAGGAGTACTTTGAAGGAATCAATATGAGTCGGGAGCTTTTTTTTGAAAAGCTGGCAGAGGGAGAGGAAGTTTCCACTTCCCAGCCCTCCATGGAGAGTCTCATGAAGGCCTGGGATGCCCTGCTTTTGGAAAATGATGAAATCGTTCATGTTCCGTTAAGCTCCGGACTGTCCGGTTCCACCCAGACAGCTCTGATGCTTTCCCAGGAAGAACCCTATTTGGACAGAGTATTTGTTTCGGATAGCAGAGGCGTTTCGGTTACCCAGAGAATGCAATGCCTCTTCGCCAAGGAATTGGCGGAGAAGGGATATACCGGGAAGGCTATACAGCATCTTTTGAATTCCATTGCAGAAGATAACGGCATTTATATCGGCGTAAGTACCTTGAAGTATCTTAAGCGGGGAGGCAGAATAACTCCGGTAGCCGCAGCCATCGGTAGTCTCTTGCAGATTAAACCGGTTTTGTCCATTAATAAGGGAGGGAAGCTGGACTCCTTTAAGAAGGTAAGGACGGAAAGACAGGTACGGGAAGCCATTATTGAGGGTTTAAAGGACAGTCTGGAACGACTGGGAGATCCGGAGGCAAGAAAGTCCTATATTGCCGTAGCCTATACGGACAATCTGGCTCAGGCGGAAGAGTTTCGTGCACAACTTGCGGAGACCTTCCCGAATCGTTATGAAGAAGAGATAGTGATTTCTCCTCTGTCCTTACTGATATCCTGTCATATTGGAGAGAATGGTCTTGGTGCCGCGGTGATTAAGCGTCCGGATGCTTTGGAAAATACTTAAGCTTGGGGAGCAGTGATTTCAAACTGCTCTCCATTTGTTTTAATGAGAATTTCTCCCAGCTTGGCCGTTTCCAAAGGAAAGAGCCGATACTTCTTACAGTTTTCCACAGTGCTTTTGTGAGGATGTCCGTAGCGATTCTTCTTTCCATAGGAAAACAAGGCAAATTTTGCCTGGGTTTCAGACAGAAAACTTGGGCAGGAGGAGGTCTTGGAGCCGTGATGGGCAAGCTTTAAAACATCGACTACGGGAGATACTTCCGCTTCCCTGCAATTTTCCAATAGAGCTTCTTCGGCTTCCTTGGGCATATCGCCGGTAAAAAGCATACGAAAATGCCCATAGGTCAAAAGGCAGCCTATGGAGTGGGCGTTAGCTTCTTCGATGTGGGAAGAATCATTGGGATAAAAACAACGAATATGAAGCTGATGGCCCTTGGTATCGGGGCCTCTTTTTTTGCTTGTAGAGGGATTTTCTGCCCAAGCAGTTTTTTTCGCGGAAAGACAGATTCCCTGTTCGGAAAAAACAAGTTCATCTCCCTTCTGCCAATAAGAGATATCCGCTCCGTGATTGTAGGCCAAACGCTTTAACAAGTCATAACGATGGTCCTCTAAGGCGGAGGCGGGAAGAATTAAATGGGATAAGCTTATGGAGGGATTCTTTTCCAGGAGAGCCTGTATTCCGCTGATATGATCCCGGTCACAGTGGGTGAGGAGGGCATAATTGATGTGCTGAATCCTTTTGGCCTTACAATAGGGAAAGAAAATCTGCTCCGGAAACAAGTTCTTACTGGTGGAACCATTGTCGATGGTAAAAACCAGCCTTCCTTTTCGAAGAACAAAGCCGTCACCCTGCCCCACATCCAGGGCGGCAATTTCCAATTCCTTAGGGGGCTTAGGCAGGTAGAGCGGAAGAGAAAGCAAAAAGCCAAGGGAGAGTAAAAGGGACAAGAAAATACGATACACTCTGCAAAGACAGGGACTGAAAAGCCTTCCTTTCAAAGCTTTGAAAAAGAAGTTTTTTTGCTCGGAAAAACAGTTCATTTGCCCGAAAAAGAAGCTCATTCTCTCGGAAAAGAAAGTTTTTGTTTTGGGAAAGAAAAAGAGAAAGTAGAGAACAAGAAAATAAAGTATCACCGAGAGCACTTGCATCTTCCCAAGGAGAATCTGAGAAAAGGGGAGAGCAAGGCTTTTTTCCATGAAAAGGTGAAATAATTGAAATAGGCGATTTACAAGAAATCGGGAGGAAATGCTAAGAAGACGGAGGAGTAGAAAGTCTTGCTCCGGCAGATAGGAAAGAAGGATAGAGAATGCTCCAAGAAGAAAGAAAAAGGGAAGGAGGGGGAGCAGAAGCAGGTTTAATAAGGGAGCATATAGAGGAAAAGAGAACTGGATTAAGGAAAACAGGGGGAGCAGAGTCAGATAAAAAAGGAAACTGCCTTGTAAACGATGGGGAAGAGTAGAGAGAAAGCAGGGGATGAGCTTAGAAAGAAAAGAAGGAAATTTCAAAAGAACTGAGGGGTGCTTGGAGAATGCAAGCTTATGTTTTTTACAAATCTTGGAAAGGACTTTCTCCTTCTTTTTTCGAACTGTTTTTCCGGGACGTTCTTCTAAAAGGAAGAAAACAAAGAGGGTGAAGAAGGAGCACTGCATTCCGACGGAATAGAGGGAAAGTGGATTCAGCCAAAGCAAAAACAGTAAGGCGAAGGAAAGCTGGGAGAGCAGGTCTTTTCCTTTTCCCAGCTGTATGGCGGCAAAACGGAGAAAAAGCATAAAAAGAGCCCGAAAGGCGGAGTGGGAAGAACCGGTAAAAAGAAAATAGGAAAACAGAAAGAAGGACGTGATAAGAGAAGAAAGTAGGGAAGATAGCTTTATTTTCCGAAGGAGCCGGTAGAAAAACTCTCCCAGAAGAGATAGATGTAAGCCGGATATGGCCAGAATGTGGGATATACCGGCACTTTGATAGAGGCTTTTTTCCGATAAGGTGATTCCTGAACGTTCTCCTAAGAATAGACTTTTTAAAAAGCCTGCCGTCTCTTCAGGGAAAAGTGCATCTATTCTGTTTCCAAGGCTTTGCTTCAGAGTGAACAACTCTTTGGCAAAGGGGGAGGACTCTCCCCGGATAAGCTCTATAGTCTTGGCTTGAAATACTCCGGAAATTCCCTCTCCCTTGTAATAGGATGGAAGTGAAAACTCTCCTTCGTTTGTGGCAGGGTTAAGTTCTAAAAAATGGCCTTTTACGGAGCAAATCTGCCCCGGGAGCAGAAGGGGCGTAGATTCATCCCCGGCGGATTCCTTCGGGAGATATAGCATCAGCTTTTGAAAGTGAAGGTCATTTCTTTTTTGATATTTTTCTTTCTTCTGCAAAGGAGAATTCTTTTTTTCTAAAGCAGTGTCCGCGATACAGGAGCCAAGAATAATCTTCCATTTCTTTTCCTGCTCCTCGATATACAGTACCTTGCCTCTCAGGACAGCCTGTAAGGGAAGGATATAGCCGATGTTTTCCCTTTCCGCTCCATAACGATGATTTACGGAATAGAAGTTTAGCATAAACAGGGCCAGGCAAAGGAGGGAGCAAAATAACAGTCGATTTTTCTTTTGCCGGAAGAGAAACAGGGATAGAAACAGCAGGGAAAAAAGGAATAAGAAACGGTAGGAAAAAGGAATTTCAGAGGTAAGAATCAATTCTCCCAAAAGGGCAAAGAGAGCCAAAAGAATAGGGGACGGGAAAGAAACATAGTGTGCTCCTTGGATAGAGGAAGTTAAGGAAAATATCATGGATAGTGAACAAGCTGTGAATGTAAAAAGAATGTAAAATGAAGTGAATGTAAAAAGAATGCAAAATGAATGTAAAAAGAATGCGATAAAGAAAAGTTAGCGGCAGAGAAGCCGTAAAGGAAATATTGAAAATAAAAAGATATTTTCTCTATCCTAGTCCCAAAGCGGGAAAAAAGCAATAAAAAAACTCCCCCAAAATAGGGGAGCCTTTTTGTGCAGTTTACTGCATCTTGTTTACAGCTGTGTAAATCTGAGAAATCTTACGAGAAGCGTTGTTAGCCTTGTAGATGCCCTTGCTACGTGCCATTGCAATCTTCTTCTGTGCCTTAACCAGCATAGTCTCGGCAGTTGCCTTGTCACCGGCTTCTACAGCAGTGAAAACCTTCTTCATGTAAGTCTTTACTTCGGAACGGATTGCCTTGTTTCTTTCATTTCTCTGTGCCGCTACCTGAATTCTCTTTTTTGCAGATTTGATATTTGCCATGATTAAAACCCTTTCTTCCATAAGACTTTCCTGCCGCGGAAAACAAAATCCTATGGGAACAAAATAGAATGTATTCTTGTATTCTCTCTTGTTTTCAAATATCTGGACACGGACAGTTTGAAAACATACGCAACAATAATAGCGAAAACCGGTAGAACTGTCAAGGCGTGTATGCAGAAAAATAAAGGAAATACTGAGATAAAATATAGTATAAATACAGGAGTAAATACAGAAATAGCATTTTGTGGAAAAATCTTCCTTCTTATGGTATAGTTCCGAATGATTCTATTGCATGAAAGATGAGTTTTATGGGGGATATGCCTTAGATTTAGGAAAGGAACCCCCTATTCATTCTTTATAGGAGACAGAATGGAAAAAATTAAGCAAGAGCGAATTCGCAATTTTTGTATTATCGCCCATATCGATCACGGAAAATCCACTTTGGCGGATCGTATTATTGAAATGACAGGCACCTTGACGGAAAGAGAGATGCAGTCTCAGGTTCTGGACAATATGGACATTGAGCGGGAACGAGGAATCACCATCAAATCCCAGACCGTTCGTATTGTATATAAGGCGGAGGATGGGGAAGAATACATCTTCAATCTTATCGATACTCCCGGACACGTGGACTTTAACTATGAGGTAAGCCGTGCATTGGCGGCCTGTGACGGTGCTATTTTGGTGGTGGATGCCACACAGGGAATTCAAGCCCAGACTTTGGCCAATACCTATTTGGCCTTAGATCATAATCTGGAAATTATTCCGGTCATCAATAAAGTAGACCTGCCCTCTGCGGATCCGGATCTGGTAGCCCATGAAATTGAGGACGTTATCGGGATTGAAGCCCTGGACGCTCCCCGAATTTCCGCAAAAACCGGTTTGAATGTGAAAGAGGTATTGGAAGCGGTGGTAAAGCGTCTTCCTCCTCCCGGCGGTTCTATTGAGAATCCTTTGCAGGCCCTGGTTTTTGACTCCTTATATGACAGCTATAAGGGGGTTATTATTTTCTGCAGAATTAAGGAAGGTAGCGTTAAAAAGGGCAGCAATATTCGTTTCATGGCCACCGGTGCGGAATTTACCGTAACAGAGGTGGGAACCTTTGCCCCGGGACAGTTTATCCCCGGGGAGGAATTGACTCCAGGTACGGTAGGCTATATTACCGCATCCATTAAAAATATCCGGGATGCCAGAGTAGGTGATACGGTCACCACTGTGGATAAGCCTGCGAAGGAAGCTCTTCCCGGTTATAAGAAGGTGCAGTCCATGGTATACTGCGGAATCTATCCCTCCGACAGCCAGAAATATCCGGATCTTCGGGATGCGTTGGAAAAGCTTCAGTTAAATGATGCGGCGCTGAATTATGAGGCGGAAACCTCTGCGGCTTTGGGCTTCGGCTTCCGCTGCGGATTTTTAGGCTTACTGCATCTGGATGTGGTACAGGAAAGATTGGAAAGGGAGTACGATTTGGATCTGGTAACCACGGCGCCCTCCGTTATTTACCATGTGTATAAGACGGACGGCTCCATGATGGAGCTGACCAATCCTTCCAACCTGCCGGATCCGGCGGAGATTGCCCATATGGAAGAGCCCATTGTGGAGGCGGAGGTCATGGTGACCTCGGAATTTGTGGGAGCCATTATGACTCTTTGTCAGGAGCGAAGAGGCATCTATAAGAGTACAGAATACATTGATCAAACCAGAGCGGTTTTAAAGTATGATTTACCCTTAAACGAGATTATCTATGACTTCTTTGATGCCCTAAAGTCCAGAAGCCGGGGCTATGCAAGCTTCGACTATGAATTAAAGGGCTATCAGGAAGGTAAGATGGTGAAGCTGGATATTTTGGTGAACAAGCAGCAGATTGATGCCCTTTCCTTCATTGTCCACGCAGGCTCTGCATACGAAAGAGGAAAGAAAATGTGCGAGAAGCTGAAGAATGAAATTCCCAGACAGCTTTTTGAAATTCCCATTCAGGCGGCAATCGGCGGTCATGTGGTGGCAAGAGAAACTGTGAAAGCCCTTCGAAAGGACGTTCTGGCTAAGTGCTACGGCGGAGATATTTCTCGAAAGAAGAAGCTTTTGGAGAAGCAGAAGGAAGGAAAGAAGCGTATGCGACAGTTCGGTAACGTGGAAATTCCCCAAAGCGCTTTCATGTCCGTGCTAAAGCTGGATGAGGACTAGACGGTATTTTTTCCATTCATTTTGAAACAATATTAATAATAGTAAGAAAAGTGGACGAGAATAATAGGAGGAGTAAGAAGATGGCAAAGAACTTGGATTACGCAAACATTGGATTCGCATATCATAAAACCGATAAGCGTTACATTTCCTATTGGAAGGAGGGGGCTTGGGATGCAGGCTGCCTTAGCGAAGACAGTAACGTGGTGCTCAATGAGTCCGCTGGAATTCTGCAGTACTGCCAGCAGGTGTTTGAAGGCTTAAAGGCCTATCGCTGGAAGGATGGCTCCATCGTCTGCTTCCGTCCGGATATGAACGCGGAAAGAATGTTTCATTCCGCCGAGTTTCTGGAAATGCCGGGCTTTCCGAAGGAGCGTTTCTTAGAGGCTCTGGATGAAACCGTAAAAGCTAACGCGGATTGGGTTCCTCCCTATGGATCCGGAGCGACTCTGTATATCCGTCCCTATGAATTTGCCTCCGGCATCGTCATCGGGGTAAAGCCTGCGGATGAATATACCTTCCGTATTTTTACCACCCCGGTTGGCCCTTATTTTAAGGGAGGAGCAGTACCTATCGCTCTTATGATTTCCGATTTTGACCGGGCGGCTCCCCATGGAACCGGAGCCATTAAGGCAGGATTAAACTATGCTATGAGTTTACATTCCCATGAAATTGCGGTGGAAAAGGGATTTACGGAAAATCTTTATCTGGATGCGGGAAAGCGGGAGTTTGTGGAAGAAACCGGTGGTGCCAATGTGCTTTTCGTGGATGAGAAAGACCGTTTGGTGGTACCGAAGTCCGATTCTATTCTGCCTTCCATTACCAGAAAATCTTTAATTTACGTAGCAGAGCATATTCTTCACATTCCGGTGGAGGAAAGACCTGTACGGTTGGAAGAGCTGAAGGGCTTTAAGGAGTGCGGACTTTGCGGTACCGCAGCAGTGATTTCTCCGGTAGGTAAAATTCAGAATCATGAGGAAGAAATTTGCTTCCCCAGCGGTATGGAAAAGCCCGGAAAGATTATGGAAGAGTTATATAAAACTCTTATTGCAATACAGGATGGAGAAATGGAAGCCCCGGAGGGCTGGATTCGCCATATTCAGTAAGTAAACCCTGCACAGGGAAGTGCCGGGGAAAGGACATTGTCCGAAAAATCAGGGAAAGTACAGGAGCTTATTCTGCCCTTTCTACAGAGAAAAACTAAAGGAAGAAGATGAATAAAAAAGAAGAAGAAAAGGGAATAGGCTCAGTTGCATTTTTAATTGTGATAGCTTCTATACAGGCTATTCTGTTTTTGTTTTTGCTTTTGGTCTATATCCGGACCTCTTACCGGAGATCCATGGTGGGCATCACCCTGGATCAGAAAAAGGCATATATCCAGCAAACGGTAGATAATTTGGTGCAGGATCTGGATGACCTGCATGATGCTTTACCGAAAGAGCAGGCGGAAAGGCTTTTCAGACAAAGCATTGACCAGCATTATTATGGGGAAAACAGTTATATCTGGGTGAAAAAGATTTTGAATTATGAGGGAGGGGACAACTATGCCCTTACCCTTATGCACCCCAGAGATAAGAGTTTGGAGGGAAAATACCTTTCTACCAAAGAGCAGATTTCCGGAATCTTCTACAATAAGGAAGAATTAGATGGAATTCTACGGGATGGACAGGTTTTTACCAAGATAGTTTTTCGTAATGAGGCGGGAGAAGAGGTGGATGAAAAAATCATCTACTCTAAGCTTTATAAGCCCTATGACTGGATTATTTCCATGGATTTGGATGTGGAGGATATTAAGAAGGATGTCCATTATATGGACAAAACGATACAAAAGATTAACTATCGAATTCTGTTCTTTTTAGGCGGTATTTTCACCTTTGTGATTGTGTCTTTGAATCTGGTGCTGTTTTACCGTTCCAGACGGAAGTATGTTTCCAGAATTCAGGAGCTTTCAGAGGAAAATGCCATGGACGAGCTTACCGGAGCCAAAAGCAGAAAGGCCGGAAAGCGTATTCTGGAGCATAGTTATAACCGTTATAAAACCATAGGAGTCAATGCCAAGATTTTGATGATGGATGTGGATTATTTCAAGAGCTACAATGACCGCTACGGCCATAGCTTTGGAGACCAATGTCTACAGCACTTGGTGAAAGTAATTCAGGAGACGGTACGTTCCTCCGACGATGTGATTCGCTGGGGAGGAGATGAGTTCCTTTGTGTTCTGTATGACTTAAATGATCTTTATGCGGAAAAGGTTTGCAACAAAATTTGTGAAGCGGTGGCAAGCCACCCGATTAAGCATGGAGAGGAAGAGCTGAATATGACCGTTTCCATCGGTTATTCCGGCTTTCATGAAAATGATGAAGACGCGGAAGAGGTGGTAAAGCGGGCAGATCGGGCGCTTTATGACGCAAAGTATCATGGTAGAAATCAGGCCATGATGTATGATGAGGAAAATGATATTTACCGGGAACGTTAAATAATATCTCCGTAAGCTCTGCAATTTTTGCAGACAGCCTCCGGAAAATTTTTAAAGTAAAAATTCCGCCAGCAAAACATTGGAAAGATTCATGCCCACTTCGGTAAAACGATAGTGGGCATTGTCATGGAGTAGATAGCCTTCCTTACATTGCTTTTCCAGCACAGCACCGAAAATCTTATGCATATCAACGGAAAAGCGTTTCACAAAGTCAATTTCGGAAACGCCGGCGGTTCTTCGCAAGCCAAGGTAGAAGAACTCTTCCATTTCCTCTTCTTTCGTTAAGACTTGCAGGTCTTCACAAAGCTGTTCCTCGATGGAGGGACGGCTTTTTTCGTCTAAAAAGGGTAAAGAGAGGTATAGGGGGAGCTTATTTGTATTTTTCCAGCGCTTATGTTGAAAATAGGAAGAGGCGTGAATACCAAAACCTAAGTAGGGAACATTGGACCAGTAGCCATAGTTATGCACGGAAAAAAAGCCCTCCTTGGCGTAATTACTGACCTCGTAGGGAGACATGCCCATTTTACCGGTCCATTCCTTCGTAAGGGCATCCATTTCCAAAAGCTCCTCCTCGGAGGGGATTGGCAGCTTTCCTTCCTTGGCTAAGGCATAAAAGCGGGTTCCTTTTTCGATGATTAAGTTGTAAATGGAAAGGTGCTCCGGCTTTAGGAGGCTTATGTTTTTCAAGGTTCTTTTATAGCTTTCGGGAGTCTGCAAAGGAATCCCGTTCATTAAATCAATGTTGATATTTTTAAAGCCCAGCTTTCTGGCCTCCTGGTAGGCGGTAAGGAAGGTGGAAAACTGATGCTCCCGTCCCAGAAAACGAAGCTCCTCCTCTTGGGTACTTTGTAAACCGAAGGACAGACGGTTAATGCCGGAGCGCTGATACGCCTCTAAAGCCTCCTTGCTTGCGGATTCCGGGTTACACTCAATGCTGGCTTCCCAATCGGAATAGATGGGGTAGCAGTTTCGGATGACTTCCATGGTCTTTTCGATTTCTTCGTAAGGTACGGCGCTGGGAGTGCCTCCGCCGATAAAGAGGGAGAGAACCTCATACTGCCCTTTTTGAAAATCCCTGCTCCGCCAGGCCAATTCCTCCCTAAGCTTTGCCATATAGGCGATTTTTTGCTCTTCTTTGGAGGGAAAGGAGAGAAAATCGCAGTAGGCACATTTTCTTGCACAGAAGGGGATATGTAGATATAATGCAAGAGGTTTTTTTCCTCGTTTTTCAAATGATTCCAGCAGAGTACGGTACTTTTCCATGGAGATTCCTTTCAATGTTTTCTCCACTTTAGCACAGAGCATTTTTTTCGGCAAGGAGGACAGTTTGGGATATAAAAAAGGAGAAAGAGAAGAGTTTCTGGAGGCTCAGAAGAAGATTCAGGAACATCTGAAAGAAAAGAATTTTCTGCCCCTTTATCTCCTCTATGGGGAGGAGGATTATTTGCTGTCCTATTATAAGAAAGCCTTCTTCCAAGCATTTTCGGAAAATGAAGGCATTAACTGCATGGTGGTGGAGGAGCTTCCCCCTACGGATGAGCTGATTTCCGCGGTGGAAACTCTGCCCTTCTTTGCTCCCTACCGACTTATGGTTTTTGAGGGAAAATGCACCGGCAGAAAAAAGCTTTCGGAAGATTTTATTCAGTATTTGCAAAACAGCCCCAAAGAAACGGTCCTATTATTTATTGAAGAAAAAGTAGACAAACGAAGCAGTCTCTATAAGGTGGTGAAGGAGCGGGGACTCTGCCTTGCCTGCATGGAGCAGGATCAAGCTTTTCTCCAGCGTTTTGCTTTGCAG
>CALHIC010000449.1 GCA_938030845.1 uncultured Oribacterium sp.
ATGATATTGTTGCCAATTTATATACATCTTTTCCATCTTATTTTGCAATTTCTTTGATTTCCTCCCTCAGTCTATCCAAATCTTCCTTGGGGATTGCCTCCTTGAAGGAACGGAAAAAAGCCTTTTTCTTCTCCGCCTTCTCCAGGCAAGAAAGATTCTTGCAAAGATAAGCGCCTCTTCCGTTTTTTCTTCCTTGCAAATCCACGGCATATTCCCCCTCCGGAGAACGGACAATCCGAAGCAAGTCCTTTTTGTCCTTCTTTTCCCCGCAGCCTATGCAGCTTCGTTGTGGCTCTACCTTCATTTTCCCTCCCGGAAAACATCCCTCTGTTTCTATCGATTCTATGAAAATGCTTTTCGAAAAAGATTGATTCCTCTTCCGAAAAACCAAGTCTTTTTCTATTTATTCTTCTTCGTAAGCTTCCGCTTCCTCTTCCCCTTCTTCATAGGAAGCATCTTCATAGTCCTCATCATAGCCTAAATCTTCTTCCTCCAGGCTCTCTCCATGGTAATCAATACCCATTTCGTCGAAGATTCCCTGCTCCTGAGCCTGAGACTCGGACTTAATATCAATCTTGTAATTGGTCAACTTCGCTGCGAGTCTTGCGTTCTGTCCTTCCTTACCGATAGCCAGAGACAGCTGATTATCCGGCACAATGACCAAGGCTTCTTTATTGTCCGGATCCGCAATAACCGCGATTACCTTGGCCGGAGATAAGGAATTCTCAATCAGGTATGCCGGGTTTTCGTCATAGTTGATAATGTCAATCTTCTCTCCCCGAAGCTCTTCCACAATGGTATTTACACGGTTTCCGTTAAGCCCTACGCAAGCACCCACTGCATCCACATCCTCTTCATTGGAAATGACTGCCATCTTGGTACGAGATCCCGCCTCTCTGGCAATGGACTTAATCTCCACAATACCTTCTCTAAGCTCGGAAACCTCCTCAAAGAACAGCTTACGAACCAACTCCGGATGGGTACGGGAAAGCATAAGCTTCGGTCCCTTGGGGCTATCTTTTACTTCCACCACATAGACCTTGGCTCTTTGTCCGGGAGTCAAATTCTCTCCGGGAATCTGCTCCGCTTCCGCAAGGTAACCATCTACCTTGCCCAAATTCATAATCAGAGCTCTTCCGGTATTCTTTTCCACAAGGGCAGTGAAAACCTTTTTGCTCATAGCATAGTATTCTTCAAAGAGGTTCTTTCTCTCTTCCTCACGAATCTTCTGCACAATCACGCCCTTGGCATTCTGGGCCGCAATTCTACTGAAGGACTTGGAATCAATGGGCACCTGTACCACATCTCCCAAAGTATAGGAAGGATCTATTTCATGAGCTTCTTCCAAACTGATTTCTGTGGACTTATCTCCCACCTTTTCCACTACCGTCTTATCTGCCAATACGGAAAATACTGCAGTGTCCGGATTCATGCTTACGTGCACATTGTCTGCGGAACCGAAGTGATTCTTACAAGCGGTTTGTAAGGACAGCTCAATGGCCTCGATTAAAGCCTGCTTGGAAATTTTCTTTTCCTTCTCTAACATGTCTAGCGCTAAGCGTAATTCCTCGTTCATCGTTTTTACTCCTCTTTATTTTTATCATCAGGCGTTTTCTATCCTTACTGTCTTTTATTCCGCCTGTATTATACTTTCAACTCTTTTTGGCCTTACAATTTACTCTTCTAAAGCTTCCTCTCCCTCGGAAAGCAGTTCTTCTTCCACTTCGGAAAGCTCCTCCGCTCCGGGATTGTCCTTAAAGCCTAAGGAACAAACCTCCAGGATGTACTCTTCTGCAATAAAATCTTCCTTATCCAACCACTTGGACAGTCTTCTGGAGACCATGGCACAGTCATTGACCGTCATGTCCTGCTCATCTTTTCTAAAAATGAATGCCCTTAGATAGTGGGTTCCCGCCTCTTTTGTAAAGGTAACACTATCCAGCACATAGCCCATTCCCGGAAGAATTTCTTCCAAATACGCCTTCGTTCTCTCAATTTCCATGCCAACGCTCCATTCAAGCAAAAGGGACAAGCCAGTGCTTGCCCCTTCCTACGTTACAAATACTGTAATACCCTAACACGAAAGCTTTGAAAATACAAGTATTTTCTGCTGTTTTTCTCCGAAATCCTTTGATTTTTTGAAAAAACAAGGTTCATTTCCAAGAGCAACAATCCTCTTTTCAAAAAATCCCAATACTTTTTCCCTGCAGCGCAGAGGCAGAGCGGATTCTCTCCGCTTTTTACTTTGTTTCTTCCTTCCTTTATGCTATAGTAAGGAAGATTAAAAACACTGCATTTTAACGGAAAGATACGAAAATAGGGAAACGGCGAGAATTTCCTTTTCTATCCTTTAACGTATTCTTTCCTCTT
>CALHIC010000450.1 GCA_938030845.1 uncultured Oribacterium sp.
AGGATTTCTGCCCTGGCAGATAACCATTCTTTTCGTCTACTGCCTTTCTTCCATGGCCTTGGCGTATTTTTTGGAAGGAAGCATTGCAAAGCGTTGGAAAGAGGAGAAGGGGAAGGCACTGGGGGAAGGGTACAGGAGCTTGTTTTATCTTTGTCCCCCGGCTACCATTTACTTCCTTCTGAAGGAAAATGAGAAGAACCAATTTTCCTTCTTCCTGGTTCTGCATTTTGCTTTATTATTACTCTGCTTTTTGCCCTTTTATTGATTTTCGGAAAATGAAGATGGATAGAAAAGAAGAAAAGTTTCTGAATAATCGAAGGAACAATGAAAGAAGAGAAGCTTCTGAATAATCGAAGGAATTATGAAAGAAGAAAAGCCTTTGAATAATTGAAGGAACTAAGAAAGGAGAACAACTTGATTTATTCCTTTTTTGCCCTGCTTTCCCGAATGAAATACATTGACCGCTGGGCTTTGATGCGAAATGCCAGGGAAGAGAATCTTTCCGAGCATTGCCTGGAGGTGGCAATTTTAAGCCATGCCTTGGCGACCATAGGAAATCTTCGCCTGGGAAAGAAGCTCTCTCCGGAAAAATTAGCCTTGAGAGCCTTGTATCATGATGCCTCCGAAATTCTCACCGGAGATATGCCCACTCCCGTAAAATATGGAAAGGAAACTCTTCGTGCCGCCTATAAAGAAGTGGAAAAGGAGGCGGAGGAGCAATTGCTTCTGGCTTTGCCTAAGGATATGCAGGGGGCGTACAGGGAACTGTTCTTCCCGGCTGAGGAGGAGAATGCCGCCTATGAAAATAGGCTCTTAAAGGCGGCGGATAAGCTTTCCGCCTTAATTAAGTGTAGGGAGGAAATCAGAGCCGGCAATCAGGAATTTTCCACAGCTTTACAATCCACAGAAAAGATCATAGAAAATCTGGCGAAGGAGCTTCCGGAGCTTCGTATTTTTATGGAGGAGTTTTTACCGGCCTACGGAAAGACGCTGGATGAACTTACGGAATCTATTTTGCAAAAATAAAAGAGCAACAGCAAAAAAAGTCGGCTGTATTTTTGCATTGACAATGATAGAATACTCCTATAGAATAATGATAATAATTATTATTTTAAAACTTCTGTTACAGGAAAAGCTGTAGCAGTTTAAAGAAAAAGGAGGATATATGTCATTATTAAACAAAGAGGTTGAAGAGTTTTCCGTTAACGCTTACCACAAGGACAGCTTTTGCACTGTGGAGAAGAAGGACATTTTAGGAAAGTGGTCTGTATTCTTTTTCTATCCCGCGGATTTTAGCTTTGTTTGTCCTACAGAGCTACACGCTTTTGAGGAACTTCGTGGAGAGTTCGAGAAGCGCAACACAATCATCATAGGTGCTTCTGTAGATACTTGCGAGGTACACTTCGCTTGGCTAAATACTCCTAAAGATCAAGGAGGTATAGAAGGTGTTACCTATCCTATCCTTGCCGATACGACTCGTAACCTCTCCAATGCCTTAGGAATCTTGGATGCAGAACATGTATATAACGAAGAGCAAGACTCTTATCTAGTAGAAGGATCCAATGTAACCTATCGTGCTACTTTCCTTATCGACGAAAGTGGAAAAATATTCCATGAAAGTGTAAATGATATGCCTCTAGGACGCAATATAAAAGAATACTTACGCCTTATTGATGCTTATACACACGTTCAGAAATTTGGAGAAGTATGTCCTGCCAACTGGGAAGAAGGCAAAGAGGCTATGCATGCCGATAGAAAAAGTACTGCTGAGTACTTATCTAAACATTAATAATCTTATTGTCTTATAAAAAACGCAACCCTTACTTTTATTATTTTTATCTTATGTTAGTAGAACTTACCAGCGATACCTTAGCAGAAGTGATACAAGCCAACAAGAAAGTGGCAGTACAGTTCTCCGCCTCTTGGTGTGGTAACTGTCGTATCATGAAGCCCAAATTCAAAAAGCTCGCTTCAGAGAAGGAGGATATTGCCTTTGTCATCGTAGATGCTGAGCAATTTCCTGAATCACGCAAGCTTGCCAATGTAACTAACCTACCTACCTTCGCTATCTTTGAGAATGGACAGCTCATAAGAGATGTACAGACCAATAAGCAAGAGGTACTAAATGAATTAATCGATGAAATTACCCGTAATTAAGCATCTCACCCAGTTTGTAGAAGCCAATGATGAAGATTACCTTATAGAGGCGATAGAAGTTTTGGAATATCTTACCGAACTTCCGTCCCTTAAGGAAGAGGAATTGGACGTGATAGGAGAACTACTCTCCAATATGTATGGAGCCTTAGAAGTGGAAAAACTCATCAAGGCAGGAACCCCTCAGAAAGAAGCGCTTAATACCTTTATGCAAAGAGTACTTGGTGCAATTGATAAATAAAATAAATTTAGAAAGTTAGTTCTTTTACAAAATAGGTGGTATCTGAGATACCACCTATTTTATTTTCCTTTCAAGGCTTCTACCATCCTTACACACTCCATAGCTTCTTTTACATCATGTACTCGAAGAATATCTGCTCCATGGAGCAAGGCAAAGGTATTAAGCACAGTAGTACCATTGAGAGCTTCCTCGGCAGATGTTTCCAGAAGCTTATATATCATAGACTTACGGGAGATTCCCACCAATATAGGACAATCTAAAATGTCGAATATGGCCAAGTGCTGCATCAGTTGGTAGTTCTGAGGGAGGGTTTTAGAAAAACCGAAACCAGGATCTACAATCAGGTCGTTGATTTTCAGTTGTCTGGCTTTATTTTTTATCTCAGAGAAATAGTACAATATATCGGTAGTAAGATTTTGATACTCCGTATATGACTGCTTCGTCTGTGGGGTGCCTCGCATATGCATAGCGATATAGGGGACTTGGTAGTGAGCCACGACTTCCCAGATAGCAGGATCTATCTGTCCGGCAGAAATATCATTGATCATACACGCCCCTGCTTCCAAACTCTGGCGAGCCACTTCAGCACGGAAAGTATCCACTGAGATGCGAATCTCAGGAAAGTGCTTGACTAGGGCTTCCACTACA
>CALHIC010000451.1 GCA_938030845.1 uncultured Oribacterium sp.
TAATATTGATTATCTCCGATAATAATGTGATCCATTAAGTGTATCCCCAGGTACTCTCCCGCTTTGTAGATTTCTTCCGTAGCCCGTTCATCCTCTCTGGAGGGATGGGGGTCCCCGGAGGGGTGATTATGCACCAAAATAAAACAAACGGAAGCAGCCCTAAGGGCCTCCATAAAAATCTCTCTTCCGGAAAGAATGGAAGCATTGGAGCTCCCCTTAGACAAAAGAAAATCCTTTAAAAGCTGAGCTTTGGTATCCAAATACAGGACATGAACCTCCTCATGGGGCAAATGTCTTAATTCCTCTTTGAAATACTGAAGCACAGAACCGGGAGAGCGGAAGGAAAGGACTTCCTCCCGAATTTTTCTGTTCCAAATCCTTTTGGCCAGCTCTCCGATGACCTGTAGCTCTATAGCCTTGGTCTCTCCTACTCCTTTAATGCTTTGCAAGTCTTCCAGACTATACTGCATAAGTCCCACCAAGCCGTCATAAACAGGACTAAGATGCAAGACTTTATCAGCAAGTCTCAAAACACTTTCTTCCTTTGTTCCGGTTCGTAGAATTACAGCCAGTAGTTCCTCATCCGTTAAAGCGGACACGCCTAAGCGAAGAGCCTTTTCTCTGGGCAATTCCAGCCCGGATTCTTTTAGTGTTAAATGCATATTTTCCTCCTATCCGGAGGGAGTCTACAGAGAATTCTATTTTAGCACGCTTTCCCCTTATCGGACAAAAACTTTTCTTAAGCTTTGGCTATTTTTATTCTTTCAAAAAAGCAGATTGAGTTTGCCTTGAGCAAAAAGTCGTGTCCTAAAGGGATGCTTCTTAGATATTTAAGAACAAAACAATATACTCATTACGGAACTATTTTTTAGGAAGTTTTACAAGTCCTGCCTTGAAAATATTATCCAAGGCCTTGATTACCCCGAATTTTCCGTGGGCAAAGGTCAGGCCGCCCTGAAAATATACGGAATAAGGCTCTCTTAGGGGAGCATCTGCGGATAACTCAATACTGGATCCGGAAATAAATGCCCCTGCCGCCATAACCACGGGATCCTCATAGCCCGGCATATCCCAGGGTTCCGGACGAACAAAGGAGTCCACCGGAGAAGCTTCCTGAATTCCTCTACAAAAAGCCAGCAAAGCTTCTCCATTGCCCATA
>CALHIC010000452.1 GCA_938030845.1 uncultured Oribacterium sp.
ACTAACTTCAAGCTTCGCTTTGCTCGCTTTCAGTAAGTACCGACGGGCTCAGATTACCCCTATTTCAGACCTATTTGCATAGAATCCTTATATGATTTCTTACAACTCTTTTTTTAATTCTAAAATGCTATAAAAATTTATGCTTCAAGTAATTTCTTTATTCTTTCCATTGCTTCCTTAGTCTTTTCCTTGGTGGAAAAGGCTGTCAAACGGAAGAATCCCTCTCCCGCATCTCCAAAACCTGCTCCCGGAGTTCCTACAACCTGTCCCTTTTCCAAAAGGAAATCAAAGAATTCCCAAGAACTCATCCCCTTAGGGCACTTAAGCCAGATATAAGGAGAATTCTTTCCACCGGTATAATAAATGGAAAGAGCATCCAAGGTTTCCATAATAATCTTGGCATTTTCCTTATAATAAGAGATATTTCCCTGAATCTCCTTCTCTCCGGCCTCTGTAAATACAGCCTCGGCACCTCTTTGTACAATATAGGAAACCCCATTAAACTTCGTGGTCTGTCTTCTTAACCACATCTTCTGTAGAGACTGACCGCCACGAATCAAAGCCTTAGGTACAACGGTGTATCCGCATCTTGTTCCGGTAAAGCCTGCCTTCTTGGAGAAGGAGCAAAACTCAATGGCACATTCCTTCGCCCCGGGAATCTCATATATAGAGTGAGGTAGATTTCCCTCTACAAAGCACTCATAAGCTGCATCAAAGAAAATCACCGCATCATTTTCCTTTGCATAGTTGACCCAGGCCTTCAGACCCTCATGGTCATACACTGCACCGGTAGGATTGTTCGGAGAGCAAAGATAAATCAAATCTACCTTTTCTCCCTTGGGGGGCATGGGGAGGAAGCCGTTTTCTTCTCCGGAATGGGCAAAAATCACCTTATTTCCTACCATGATATTGGTATCCACATACACCGGATACACAGGGTCCGGAACCAAAGCCACAGACCCGGGGGCAAAAAGATCTAAGATATTTCCTAAATCAGACTTTGCACCGTCGGAAATGAAGATTTCCTCCAATTCCAAATCCACGGAAAAATTCTTATAATAGTTTAAGATTTTTTCTCTAAGGAAATCATAGCCCTGCTCCGGACCATAGCCGTGAAAGCTCTCGCTTTTACCCATCTCCATGGATGCGGAAGAAAGAGCATCCACCACAGTCTTGGGAAGAGGCAGTGTCACGTCTCCGATACCCATACGAATCAACTTGTCCTTAATCTCCGGATTATTTTCCTGCCAGGTTCTGATTCTCTTTGCGATTTCCGCAAAAAGATAGCTTTCCTTTACCTCTTGATAATGATGATTTACATTTGCTCCCATACTACTCCTTTACTTTTTCCCACTCCCTATTCCGGGTAATGGGTATTGTCATAGGAAATATTCTCTAAAACTTCCTCTAAATACTTTCTGCTCCACCACTTAGCCACAGGCAGGTTCATATCCCGGAAATTTCCGCAGTCCCTCTCCGTCGCCCCGGGTATCTCACCACTAAAATCCCGAATAAAGCTAAAGCAATTCTTTAAGAGAGGAATAATCTCGGCACTTTCCAAGTCTCCCTTTAGCAGAAGGTAGAAACCGGTTCTGCAGCCCATAGGGCCGAAGTACAGTACCTTTTCCTTCCAGCTCTCCTCATTCCGAAGGTAAGTGGCTGCCAGATGTTCAATGGCATGCATTGCGGCATTTTCCATGGCAGGTTCCACATTGGGATGGGTAAAACGAAGATCAAAGGTCGTCACCACCTCTACCCCCACAGAATCTTTTCTGGAAACATACACTCCGGGACGTAAATGAATATGGTCAATGGTAAAACTTGTAATCTTTTCCATTTTACACTTCTTCCTTTACAAGCAGCCCTTGATGCTCATCATCCTCATAATGAGTCTGATGCCCTTCATGACCAGTAGCCTCTGGGCCGTTCTCGGGTTCGTAGTAAAACTCTACATCTATGTCCTCATCCTCTACCGCCTTCTCATCGGAGGAAAAAGATAGTTTATCCTTCTTGTCCCAAGCATTTCTTACCACTCTGTAAGCATCTTTTCCCGCATCCACCGCTAAGTTCTTCGTATCGATGGCGAGATTCTTGGCCGCATAGCCCAAATCCTTAGCCGCTTCCTTTAAATCCTCCTTGGTAACGGAATTTTTGAGAACGGTATAGGATCTCTGGGCAGATGCCTTCACCTCATGGGCGGAATCCACCACGTCCGTAAAGTCCTTATCTACTTCCTCGGAAAACTTCTGGTATTTGTACAAATAAGAAATCACTCCGGCTACAGCTCCTGTTAAAGCTGCAAAAAATACAAATGATCCAAACTTCTTTGCCATAGTATCCCTCCTTACTTCACTTGGAAACTGGACTTTAAGGAAACAATACGGTTAAATACGGGCTTATCCTCCGTAGAATCCTTGCAATCCACACAAAAATATCCGTTACGAACAAACTGGAAGCTCTCTAAAGGCTCTGCCTTCGCCAGTGCAGGCTCTAAGAAACACTGCTTCACGGTTAAGGAATTGGGGTTAAAGTTAAGACTTCCATCTTCATTTAACTTACCCTTCTCCTCGTCAATCAGCTGCTCATATAAGCGAACCTCTGCGGAAAATGCGGTCTTCGCATCCACCCAGTGAATGGTTCCCTTGGCTTTACGCTCACTAAATCCTGAGCCGGACTTGGTAGCCGGATCATAGGTACAATGCACTACGGTAACATTGCCCTCTTCATCCGTCTCATAGGATACCGCCCTGATAAAATAAGCACCCATAAGACGAATTTCATTTTCCATGGTTAATCTTTTATATTTCTTGGGAGGATCCGGCATGAAATCCTCTCTCTCAATGTAAAGCTCTCCGGAGAAATGAACTTCTCTCTCTCCTAAAGCTTCATTTTCAAGATTATTCGGGATGGAAAGCATTTCTCCTTCCCCTTCGTAGTTGTCAATCACCAGCTTAATGGGATCCAATACCGCCATAAGTCTCGGTCTCTTCAGCTTTAAATCCTCACGAATACAATACTCTAAAAGCGAATAATCACAGGAGGACTGGGCCTTGGAAATACCGGAAAGCTTTACAAACTGTGCCAGGCTTTCCTTGGTGTATCCTCTTCTTCTCAAAGCGGCAATGGTAACCAAACGGGGATCGTCCCAACCATCTACCACACCGTCCTCTACCAGCTTCTTAATGTAACGCTTACCGGTAACCACATTGGTTAAATAAAGCTTTGCAAATTCAATCTGTCTGGGAGGATAGGGAAAATCACACTCCTGTACTACCCAGTCATACAGCGGACGGTGATCCTCAAACTCCAAAGTACAAAGGGAATGGCTGATTCCCTCCACCGCGTCCTCAATAGGATGGGCAAAGTCGTACATGGGATAAATACACCACTCATCTCCGGTATTGTGATGGCTCATGTGAGAGACACGATAGATAACAGGGTCACGCATATTGATATTGGGGCTTGCCATATCAATCTTAGCTCTCAGCGTCTTCTCTCCATCCTGATATTTTCCTGCCTTCATTTCCTCAAAGAGGCGAAGGTTTTCTTCAATGGAACGATTACGATAAGGGCTCTCCTTACCGGGAGTGGTAAAGTCTCCACGATACTCTCTGATTTCCTCTGCCGTTAAATCGTCTACAAAGGCCTTTCCCTTCTGAATAAGGTAAACTGCCTTTTCATACATAATAGGAAAATAGTCGGAGGCAAAAAACATTCTGTTTTCAAAATCTGCTCCCAGCCACTCCACATCTTTTCGGATGCTCTCCACGAACTCCATCTTTTCCTTTACCGGATTGGTATCGTCAAAACGAAGATTAAAGGTACCGTTGTATTCCTTGGCAATGCCGTAATTTAACAAAATCGACTTGGCGTGTCCGATATGGAGGTAACCGTTGGGCTCCGGCGGAAAACGGGTTTTGATTTCCTTAACCTTTCCCTCCCGCAAATCTTCATCGATGAAATTCTCTATAAAATTCTTGGACTCAAGCTCATTCTCTTTTCCAAGCATCTCTTCTGTCCCCATTTTTTCCTCCTAAATTTAATCATTATTTTAATTTGCCTATTATAGCATAAGGAAAAGCTGTTTCACAAGAAAAAGCTAAAGGGAGGAAATCCTTCTTATAAACGAGATACTGCAAAATCCGGGACAATATTCGTTAAAAACGAGATATCGCACACTACGCGAGCGATACTCGTTAAGAATAAAAAACAGAGGTGCCGACCGGAAAAGGAAGCATAAGCTCTCCGATTCCAATCCGTACCCCATGAAATAATT
>CALHIC010000453.1 GCA_938030845.1 uncultured Oribacterium sp.
TCTAATCGATGTCAGACAGCTTTTATATGATAAACGGGTTCCTCTTATGCATAGTGAAGAAAGCTGGCGACTCTCTTTATCTCATCTGCTTACTTTCAACATAAATGAAGAAGGTGGCGACGAAAATCAGGGAAAGCACGGACTATCCTATCAAGATTATTGCAGAGCCTTTCTTTTTGCCTCCGGCTGTTTGTCCCAAAGCAAAGTCAATGACAGAATGCTGTATTGCATGGAGAAGAATATCCAAAGCACCGTATCCGAAAAGGAAAGTCAATTTCAATTAGATCATTGCCTGTATTTTCTTTCCACAGATGCCGGAATCAAGTCTAAACACAGTCTCTACCATAAAGGATTTTTGGAAAGTCTGGGGCTTCGCCCGGAAGAGCACTACCAATTCACCCTTCATTCCGACTATAAATACAAAAATCTCAGCCACTAACCTTCCAAAAATCGACTATCACACAAGCGGCAAAGGATCTAAACAAGCTATATAGCCTTTTCTTTATAGAGAACAGCAAGAGGAGGATTTATGAAAGCCCAAAACAATTTTCTTCCCTTTCGAAAACAAAGACGGTGTAGGAAAAAAGCGGATAAAAGAGAAGCTTTCTTCTCCTCTTTCTTTCAAAAAAATCTGCTTGCTTCTCTGACGATAGAAGCAGCCTTTTCCTTAAGCCTTTTTCTTTTTGCCATCATCATTCTGATGACTCCCCTTTTTATCTTGAACCGGGAAATCCGTATCAGCCGAGAAATGGAGAAGAACGCCAGAATCCTATGTATGGCTAAATATCTGGAACACTATGGATTGAAAAAAACGGATATCGCGGATATAGAGCACATTGATCAGATTCTGGAAATTTCGGAAACTGCAGTGGAAGATATCCTCCTGCCGAATACTATTCCCACGGAGGGAATGGAAAACATTCAAAGCTTTCGCTCCCATATTACCGAAGAAGATATTTATCTGAACTTACAGTACGACGAGCCCATACCTTTCGGACTTCTTCAAAAGAAGAATATGAGACAGGAAATCGTTGCCCATAGAAGAGCCTGGATTGGCAGCAAAGGCGCCCGTTGGGAAAAAGAAGAAAATGCAGAAGAAGAGAATGAGGAGGAAATGGTCTACGTGATAGACGGGCCTTCCAAGGTCTATCACCTGTCTTCGGATTGCACTTATATTTCCAATGACTTTCTAAGCTGCAGCGCCAGAAGAATCGACGGTACAAACGCAAAATACGGTGGAAAATTCTGCCCCTGCAAAGCCTGCCATCCGGATCCAAATAGTCCTGTAGTGTACTACACCGAAGCCGGAAGAAGATATCACAGCACTACCGACTGTCCGGCCATGCGCTCCAGTGTTCATAAAATTCCGCTCAAACAGGCTTTGGCGGAGGGCAGACATCCCTGTCCCAGATGCGGTAAATAAGATATCAACAAACACAGCCTAAACATTATAGACCGGCGGGAGGAAAAATCATGGCAAATTTACAGCTTTTTACCATCAGCAAGGGAATTCTTTTTCTCCTTTTCTTTGCTTTCACCCTCTTTTTCGACTGTCGAAAGCAAAGAATACCCTCTATGATTTTTTTGCTATTTGGGGGAATCTTGCTCATCCATAGCATTTTCTTTAGAAAGGTTTATTATGCTTTCTTTTCTTCCCTTTCCATCGGGGAATTTCCTCTGGTTCTTCTCCCCACTCTTTTCGCTTTGTTTCTTCTTCTCCTCTCCAAGTGGAGCCGGGAAGCCATAGGCTACGGTGACAGTTTATTTATCCTGCTTTCCTCTTTTTATTGTAATGCCTATCATTTCTTCTTTTTGATTATTACCGCCTTCTTTTTCTCCACCATGCTATCCATGTTTTTGTTTTGTTCCTGCAAGTTAAAGAAGAAAAATCCCAAAAACTTCCGTTTTCCCTTCCTTCCCTGTTTTCTTCCCGGCGTACTGTATTTGCTTGGTCTTTCCTTTTTCTAAACGAAAGGAAAGTTTATGCCTCGAAATAATTGATTATGCATGCTCTAGAAAGGAATCCCTATGCATACCATTGAAACCACTGTGCTCTTAGGTATTTGTTTTTTATGCCTGGTAATCCTTTTACAAGAAAATATTCAACTGCATGAACGTATTCGGGAGAAAGCACAAGCAGCCTATCACGAGGAAGTAGAAAGCCATAGTCTGGAAAAACCTAAGGACTACTTTAAGGTAGAGCTCTATACTCGCTTCTTTTCCGTTGCCGAGGATTTACTCATACGAAAAAAAGGCGAAAGCTCCGGATCGGAAGAAAAGAACGAAACTCCGGATACTAAGAAAAATACAGAAGAAACAGAAAAAACAGGAAATCCGTAAAGTCCCTAGCCTCCATTATTCTTATAAAAGCGCAGATAGAGAAAGGAAAATCCATGTCAAACTACAGTCCTCAATTTAAAAATGACTTTCAACACAGTTTTATGTATCTTCAAAGCGTTCCTCAAGAGGAAAATCATGAGCAAAAGATTCTTCGGCAATGCCAAATTCCGGGAACCTTGTCCTTTCGCCTGTTGGAAGAAGGAGGGGAGAATTTCTTACAATATGATTTTTCCCCTTATCAAAGGGCCTGCCTGTATTTTTCTCAAAGAAAAATGCGGCTATCACATCTTAGTGCACTATTCCTCTCCCTACAGAATGCTCTACGAAATATGGAGGAATATCTTCTCTCTCCTTCACTCCTATCCATTGACTGGGAAGAAATCTTTTATGATGTGGAAAATCAGCAATTTCTCTTTCCTCTCATTCCCTTCAAAGAAGAATATCCGGAAGAAGGCTTGTCTGCCCTTTTGGAGCAGGTATTGGAAAATATTGATGAAGAAGAGGAAGAATAACATTTCTTTTATAATAATCATCAAAACACAACTTATGATTTCATGAGTTGTGTTTTATTTTGCAGTTTATTGTATAATAGG
>CALHIC010000454.1 GCA_938030845.1 uncultured Oribacterium sp.
GCTTTGTCTTGGAGCAGGAACCCTGGCAATGTACATGAGCAACCCTTTTTTCCTGGTCCATAGATACCTCTCCGGCACCAAGGATTTGCGCAATCTTCTCCGCTACGGGACTTCCTCCTACAGGACACTGGGTCACAGGAGCTTCTCCCAATGCCATAGCCTTAGCACAGCCGTCACAGCCGGGGAATCCGCAGGCACCACAGTTGTTTCCCGGAAGTGCCGCACGAATCTTTGCCTCTGTTTCATCAACCTCCACCTTGAATTTCTCGGAGGCCACTCCTAAAAATACGCCCAAAATCAAACCTGTTGCACCAACTAAACCGGCGGCAACCAGGACCAATGTTGTCATCAGACTCATACTCAATCCTCCTTAAATCAATCCGCCAAAGCCGAAGAATGCAATCGCCATAAGGGCTGCGGTAACCAGCACAATGGGAGACCCCTGGAAAGAGTGGGGAATCCTGTCGTTCCCTTCGATAATATTTTCCCGGATTCCTGCCATAAGCAATAATGCTAAAGCAAAACCTACAGAAATTCCCAGTCCATAAACCAAGCTCTGGGCAAAATTATAGCCATAAGAAACATTATTCAAGGCCACACCCAATACCGCACAGTTTGTGGTAATCAGAGGAAGATATACTCCCAAAGACTCATAAAGAGAAGGTACATTCTTCTTTAAGAACATCTCTACAAACTGCACCAGAGCCGCAATAACCAAGATGAACACGATGGTATTCAGATACTCTAAACCATCCGTTAAGCCCAGGGCCTTGCAAAGGGGGCTGGAAGCCGCCAGGAAGGCAACATAGATGCCATGGGTGATTACAGAGGCAATCACGATAACGAAGATTACCGCTCCTCCCATACCCTTAGAGGACTCGGTTTTCTTAGATACGCCTAAGAAAGGGCAAATTCCCAAAAACTGGGAAAGTACTACATTACTTACCAAAGAATACTTAATGGCAATCAACAGTAAATCTATCATACAGCCGCCTCCTTCTTCTCTACTTCACTCTTTTCAGGAGCCTTTTCCTTGCAATCGGAGA
>CALHIC010000455.1 GCA_938030845.1 uncultured Oribacterium sp.
TGTCAAGAAAACTTCCAACTAAAAATTCTGTAGAGTGGATTCTGTAGAGTGGATTCTGTAAGGTGGATTCTATAGAGTCTTGTCATTAGGAGCGGTAAGAGTCTTTGTAGTTAATATTTATAGAGTATGTAGAAGAGGATTTTGTGATTCAATTATTTTTAGGAGATAAGGTTCTGCCCTTTGAAGCAGACATCCGAGAGCTTTGTAAGGCCTTTTATCCCGGGGAAGATTTCCAGATTCATAGCAGTCAGGGGATTCGCCTGATGGAAACTACCCAGGAGGAGAAGAATGCCTTTAAGCGGGCGAAGGAAGTGGGACAGCCCACAGAGGTAAATAAAAAGAGCTTAAAGCATAAGCCGGAAGAAAAGAAAAATCGCATTTTAACAGAGGAGGGGATTCTCGACCCTTCTCTGTTCCTCTTTTCTCTGGAAATCACCGGAGAAGAGCTTAGATTTACCGGAGATAGGGGAAAGGATAAGTCCATTTTAAAAGCTTATCTTTATGATATTTTGGAAAAACAAAGCGGAAGAAGCCTGCCTTGGGGAGACTTAACCGGCATTCGTCCTGTAGGACTTTGCCGGAAAATGCGGGAAGAAAAGGGACAGAGTCCCGAGCTTTTGTTCCCTGCTCTCAAAGAGGAATATCGCCTGGAGGGAGAGAAGGCGGAGCTTTTGTATAAGATTTCCTTGCAGGAGGAAAGCATTTTACAAAGGGCGGAAAAGGCCTATGGAAAAAGCATTAGCGAAGGTTACAGTCTTTATATCAATATTCCCTTCTGCCCAACCCGTTGTGCCTACTGCTCCTTCCTTTCCATGCCCATGGGAAGCTTTTCCGAGAGGATGCCGAAGTACCTTTCGCTTTTGGAGGAGGAAATGCTTTTTGTGCTGCGGGAAATGGGAGAGAAAAGAGGAAAACAGCTCCAAAGCATTTATATTGGCGGCGGAACTCCCACAGCCTTAACAGAAAAGGATTTGGAAATCCTGCTTTCCTTAGTGGAGAAACATTGTTTTTCCAAGGGAAAGGGCGCCATAGAATATACGGTGGAGGCGGGGAGACCGGATTCCATTAATCGGGAAAAGCTACAGCTTTTGCAGGATTTTTCTGTAGATAGAATTTCCATTAACCCCCAAAGTTTCCATCAGGAAAGTCTGGATATTATCGGCAGAAAACATTCCGTGGAAGAAGTAAAGGAAAAGTATGCCTTGGCAAGGGAATTAGGCTTTGACAACATTAACATGGACTTAATCTTAGGCTTGCCGGGAGAGCATTTGCAGCAGGTGGAGGAAAGCCTTTCCGAGATTTTACGCCTTGCTCCGGATAGCTTAACCGTACATTCCCTGGCGGTAAAACGAGCCGCCAGACTGAAGGCGGAGGAAAATCATTTCCGGGAAATCTATCAGGCAGGGGGAAAGGCGGAAAGCTTTTCCTTGGACAAAGAATTTTCCATTCCTTATCTGCCTTCCTTAAAGAAGCGACAGGAGAGAAGGGAAATCGAGTGGATGATGCTTTGCAGTATGGATACGGCGGAGAAATTGGATTTACAGCCCTACTACCTTTATCGCCAGAAAAATATGGCGGGGAATCTGGAAAATATCGGCTTTGCCAAGGAAGGGAAGGAGTGCCTTTACAACATTTTCATGATGGAAGAAAAGCACAGCGTCTTAGGGATAGGGGCAGGAGCTTCCAGTAAGATTCTCTTTCCCAAAGGTAGAATCGAAAGAACGGACAACGGAAAGGATATGCATTCTTATTTGGAGCGTTTTCCGGAGTATTTAGAGAAGAAGCGGAGACTTTTGGAAGAGGAGGAACTTCGGTAAAAGGGGCTGTAAAAAAATCTATTTCTTATTTTGATTTTTTTACAGCCCCTTTTATAGGCAAAGAGGATTAATAATCCGGAGTAAAGAAACTTTGAATATGGTCGAAATAGTAAGGGAAGGTATGTATAAAATGCAATAATTCCTAGATAATAACTAGGGATTAGTCTATACTACTCTTGTCCAAAGCTTTTAAGGAATGGGGGAAGAATTCCCGGAAAGGATGCAAAATGAATATTCAAGAGAGAAAAGTAGGGGTTATCGGTTGTGGATTCGTAGGAGCAAGCTCTGCCTTTGCCTTAATGCAAAGCGGACTTTTTTCCGAAATGGTTTTAAATGATGCGGATCGGGCGAAGGCGGAGGGAGAAGCACTGGATATCAGTCACGGACTTCCCTTTGCAAAGCCAATGAAGATTTATGCCGGAGACTATGATGATCTCATGGACTGCTCCATAATTGTAATCACTGCCGGTGCAGGACAGAAGCCGGGAGAAACCCGTTTGGATCTGGTAAAGAAGAATGTAGGCATTTTCAAGACCATTATTCCGGAGATTGCCAAGAGAAATTATGAGGGAATTCTTCTGATTGTAGCAAACCCTGTAGACATTTTAACCTATGCGGCTGTGAAGCTTAGCGGCTTCCCGGAGAATCGTGTATTCGGTTCCGGAACCGTATTGGATACCGCAAGACTGAAGTATCTTTTGGGAGAGCACCTTTCCATTGACAACCGTTCCGTGCATGCCTTCATTATCGGAGAGCATGGAGACAGTGAGATTGCGGCTTGGAGCAGTGCCAATGTATCCGGTATTCCTTTGAACGATTTCTGTGAGCTTCGGGGACATATCGAGCATGATGAGTCCATGAGACGCATTGCGGAAAATGTAAAGAACAGTGCCTACGAAATCATCGAAAAGAAGAAGGCTACCTACTACGGTATTGCCATGTCTGTTCGAAGAATTTGTGAGGCTATTATTCGTGACGAAAAGTCTATTCTTCCGGTTTCCAGTATGCAGCACGGAGAGTACGGCATTTCCGATGTTTCCCTTTCCATTCCCGCTATTGTAGGAAGAACAGGTGTGGAAAGAGTGGTTCCCATCGGCTTAAGCCCGGAAGAGCAGGAGGCCTTACAGAACTCTGCGGATACTTTGAAGAAAGTTATTGAGGACGCTCTGTAAAAAGTCTTGCCTGAATCAAGTATTCCGGAAGACTTGCCCAAGAAAGCGATATTGATCGACTAGGATATAAGCCATAGAGGGTGCCCCCATGCCGGGCATCCTCTTTTCTTGCACTTTTTTTCAACTTCCTTTATACTTTAGCAGAAAAGAAAGGAGAAAGTATGGGATTAGAATTCATTCATAAGTTACCCTCTGCATCAGAGGTAAAGGAACAGTATCCGTTGTCTTCCGAGCTGATTGCTCAGAAAGCCAAAAGAGATGAGGAAATTAAGGCCATCTTTACAGGAGAAAGTCGCAAGTTTTTACTGGTAATCGGTCCCTGTTCCGCAGACCATGAGGATCCTGTACTGGAATACTGTCATAAATTAAAGGAAGTAGCGAAGGAAGTGGAGGACAAGATTCTTATTGTTCCCCGCATCTATACCAATAAACCAAGAACCACAGGAGAAGGCTATAAAGGAATGTTGCATCAGCCGGATCCGGAAAAACACTCTAACCTTATCGAAGGCATTTTTGCGATTCGAAAGCTCCACATGAGAGTTTTAGAGGAAACAGGCTTCAGTACTGCGGATGAGATGCTTTATCCGGATAACCTGTCTTATTTATCCGATATGATGTCTTATATTGCGGTGGGAGCCCGTTCCGTGGAAAACCAGCAGCATCGTTTGGTGGCATCCGGGGTGGATGTTCCCTGTGGTATGAAGAACCCAACCTCCGGAGACTTGGGGGTAATGTTAAACTCCATCTATGCGGGACAGCATGGCCATGACTTCATTTTCCGGGAATGGGAAGTAAAGTCCAGCGGTAATCCCTACACCCACGCCATTATGCGTGGCTTACAGAATAAGCATGGGGAAATGGTGCAAAACTACCACTATGAGGACTTAAAGCTTCTGCAATCTCTGTATGAAGAAAGAAATTTAGCGAATCCGGCGGTAGTGGTGGATACGAACCACTGTAATTCCGGAAAGAATCATAAAGAGCAGCTTCGTATTGCCCAGGAAATCATGCATTCTCGGAAGTATTCTCAGGAGCTTGCCAACTTTGTGAAGGGACTGATGGTGGAGTCCTATCTTGTGGAAGGGGCTTGTAAGGTAGAAGAGCATATCTTCGGAAAGTCCATCACCGATCCCTGTATCGGTTGGGAGGATACGGTTCGTCTGATTTCCAATGTCTACGAGTACGAGCAGCAGACCAAATATTAAAGGACTTGGAAAGTGTAAATAGAAAGTGTTTAATCTTTAGCATTGACTAAAAATAGGCAGGATTTTTCTTTTGAAACAAGACAGATCCTGCTCAGTCTATAATTAGAAAAGGAAGGAAGCAGCATGGGAGTATATGAAGAATTACAAGAGAGAGGATTGATTGCCCAGGTTACAAATGAAGAAGAAATCCGAAAAATGGTGAATGAAGGAAAGGCAATCTTTTATATTGGCTTCGACCCCACTGCGGATTCCCTTCATGTAGGACACTTTATGGCGCTGTGCCTGATGAAGCGTTTGCAGGCAGCTGGAAATAAGCCCATTGCATTGGTGGGTGGGGGAACCGGTATGATCGGAGATCCTTCCGGTCGTTCCGATATGCGGCAAATGATGACCACCGAAATGATTGACCATAACTGTGCCTGCTTTAAGAAGCAGATGAGCCGTTTCATTGACTTCTCCGAGGGGAAGGCACTGATGGTGAACAATGCGGACTGGCTTAGAGATATGAACTTTATGGAGTTCTTACGAGAGGTAGGCCCTCATTTTTCCGTAAATGAAATGCTGAGAGCCAGATGCTATGTGAACCGTCTTTCTCAGGGACTTTCCTTCTTCGAGTTTTCCTATATGCTGATGCAGGGCTACGATTTCTATCGTCTCTATGAGGATTACGGCTGTAACATGGAGTTCGGCGGAGATGACCAGTGGTCCAATATGCTGGCAGGAACAGAGCTGATTCGTAAGAAGCTGGGAAAGGATGCCCATGCCATGACCATCACCCTTCTTACCAATAAGGAAGGAAAGAAGATGGGAAAGACCGCCAGCGGAGCGGTATGGCTGGATGCGGCTAAGACCAGCCCCTACGACTTCTACCAGTATTGGAGAAATGTAGATGATGCGGATGTAGGAAAATGTCTTCGTCTCCTGACCTTCATTCCTATGGAAGAAATCAAGAAGATGGATGCCTGGGAAGGGGCAGAGCTGAATAAAGCTAAGGAAGTTTTGGCTTACCATTTGACAGAGCTTGTGCATGGCGAAGAGGAAGCTAAGAAGGCGGAGGGAGCAGCCAAGTCCTTATTCGCAGGTGGCGGAAATTCTGCAAACACTCCTAAGTGTGTCTTTAAGAAGGCAGAGTATCCTGAGGGAATCGATATCTTAAATCTTTTGGTGGTGAGCGGTTTGGCGCCTTCCAAGGGAGAAGCCAGAAGAAATGTGCAGCAGGGCGGTGTAAGCTTTGCCGGAGAGAAGATTACGGATATTGGAAGACAGATTTCCCTTTCCGAACTGGAGAACGAGCCATTGCTCCAGAAGGGAAAGAAGAGTTTTATGAAGATAGTGTTGGAGTAATAGCAAGTATAAAAAATAGATTAAAGCGTTCATGCAGTATAGGTCTGAAAGTAGGGCACGCTATGAAGGTGATATGCACAGCAAAGACTACAAAATGGAACTTTGGATCCCAATAACTAAAGCTTAACAAATCCCAATTTGTCTGGCTCATTCAAAAAAATTATATAGTGAAAGCACATGACTTTAAGAACGTAGAATCTTTCGGTTATGTGCTTTTTCTGTGCCTATTTTATTTCCGGTGGGACTTTGACTGACATACCGTTATTAAAGCGTTTGAGATTACTTTCTTCAAAAGGAACATAATCTTTTTTTTAGACCGTCGGGATAATTTGCCTTCCAATCTTTCAACCCTTCTTTTGTGATTTCGTTATTCTCATATTTTTCCTTTATTTATTGCCACTATTGAATCATGTCACGAATTCATAGGATGTACTTAATACCGAAATATATACCTGTGGTAATATATTCGGAATCTTTATTATTCATAATAATTGGTCTTATATTAAACGCCGATTGTAAAATCAAGTTGAACAAGTAACACAAAAAGTCCATACGGCTCTCTTCCTTTGGTAGAATGTAAGTGACTAAACTTCATTCACAAGGAGAAAATCCCTATGGACCACTTACATTATACCGCAAATGAGCACA
>CALHIC010000456.1 GCA_938030845.1 uncultured Oribacterium sp.
AGAACTTCCATTCTTCCCGGGTTTTTGTTATACACAGTTAACAGATGTAGAGCAGGAAGTAAATGGACTGTTGGATGAAAATCATGAATATAAAGTGTCCCCTGAGGCGATTAGAAAAATTAATCTTACTAGGCCATCTGACGGAAGGTTAATTCATTTATTTGACTAAGGTATAAAAATGTTGGATGCTTAAAAAGCACATTTACCAAGAGGTAAGTGTGCTTTTTATTACGTGACTTTATTTAGGACAAGGTCTTATAAAAATTGAATTCAAAATTTTCTACAAAACCACCAGTTTATTTTATTCTAAATCTACAAATTTGTTTATTTCTGTGTATATTTCATTGACGTTAGAATGGCATACGTTTATATTGTATCTTGAACAAACAAAATAGAACATATAATAAACGCGTATTAACAACAATTAGCACATACTAACACATGCTGACACATTAAGAACTATCAACAATCGGAGGAGAAGAATGCCAAAGTGTATTGTCATCGCAGATGATTTAACCGGGGCAAATGCCACAGGAGTTTTGCTGAAAAAGATGAATTACAGTGCCTATACGGTTTTGAATGCGGAGCGTTTAGAGCTGTCAATGCTGGAGCAGTGCGACTGCGTTTTGTATCCTACGGACAGTAGAGGGATTGATCAGGATCTGGCGTATAGAAGAGTTTCCAATGTTTGTAATTTACTGAAAAATGAAGATACCAAGGTTTACGGCAAACGGATTGACAGTACTTTGCGAGGAAACCTGGGGGCGGAAGTGGATGCCATGCTGGAATCCCTTGGAGAAGACTATGTGGCTATTGTGGTGGCATGCTTCCCCACATCCTCCCGTATTGTTCTCGGAGGCTATATGTTGGTGGAGGGACTTCCGCTTCATAAGACGGACATTGCCATTGATCCGAAAACGCCGGTAAATAATCCGGAGGTGGCAGAGCTGTTCCGAAAGCAGAGCAAATATCCTATTGCCTCCATTTTGATGAAGGATTTACTGCACGGAAAGCATTATCTGGCGAATTGCATGAAGAAGCTAGCGGATGAGGGAAATCGCATTATTGTGGTGGATTGTGTAAGCCAGGAAGACATTGATTTGATTGCGGATGCGGTGGAAACCTCCAAACTAAAGGTCTTGGCGGTGGATCCCGGTGTGTTTACTGCAAGTCTTGTGAGAAAGAGAATTCCTCCCACAGAAAAGAAGGAGAAAAACAAGGTTTTGGCTGTGGTAGGCAGTGTAAATCCTCACACACGACTTCAGCTGGAAGAGCTGTGGCTTTCCCAAAGATGCAAGAACGTTTTTGTGGAAACCAAGGCGCTTTTGGAAGGGGAAGAGCAGTGGGAGCAGGAGGTTCAGAGAGTGGTGGATGCCATTCTACAGGATGTGGATAAGGATAGAGTCTTCACGGTGACGGGAGACGGCATTTATCCGGAAAATCGTGTGGATCTTGGAAAGCTTGCGGAAAGCAGATCCTGCCAAATCGAAGAAATCAGCAATAAGATGAATCTGGCCTTTGCGGAGATTGCTCATCGAATCTGTGAGCGGGAAAAGAGCTTTAAGGGAATATACAGCAGTGGTGGAGATGTGACGGTTTCCATATGCAAACGCTTCAAAACCGCCGGTCTTAGTTTAGAGGAAGAGGTTTTACCATTGGCGGCTCACGGGGAAATGCTTCTGGGCGATTTTCCGGGCATGCACATGGTGACGAAGGGCGGCAGCCAGGGCGGAAGGGATGCCATAATCCGCTGCATTTCCTTCCTGAAGGAAAAGCTCTTCGTATAAGGTGGCAGAAGTTAAGAGACAGCTTGAGATCCTTCAATAAGATTTTATTGGAGGATTCGATAGCATGAAATGAATGAAAATAATGAAAAAGAAGGAGGATAAAATGAAGAAAGCAGTAATTGCAGTACCTATGGGGGATCCTGCAGGAATCGGTCCTGAGATTGTGGTGAAGGCCGTATCCAAAAAGGAAATCCAGGACATTGCAAAGGTAGTGGTTATCGGAGACGGAAAGATTTTGGAAAAGGCAGTGGAAATCTGTAAGCTTCCCATTCGCCTGCAAAAGATTGAAAAGGTAGAGGAGTGCGGAGAAGAGAAGGACACCCTTTACTATATGCAGGAGGGCGAAATTTCCATGGCGGACTTTGCCTATGGAAAGGTAAGCGCGATGTGCGGTAAGGCTGCATTTTCCTACATTAAGAAATCTATCGAGCTGGCCAATGCCAAGCTGGTGGATGCGGTGGCTACTACCCCCATCAACAAGGAATCCTTAAAGGCCGCAGAGGTGCCATTTATCGGGCACACAGAGATTTTCGGATCCTTAACCAACACGGAAGATCCTTTGACCATGTTTGAGTGTAACGGCATGAGAGTATTCTTCTTAACCAGACACGTTTCCCTTCGGAAAATGCTGGATATGATTACCAAGGAACGCATCAAGGATTATGTGAAGCGCTGTCTGGAAGCTTTGAAAAAGCTGGGGGTTACAGATGGAAAAATGGCCATTGCCGGCCTGAATCCTCACTGCGGAGAGCATGGATTGTTCGGAGATGAGGAAGTAAGAGAGATTATGCCTGCGGTGGAAGAGCTGCAGAAGGAAGGCTATCCTGTAGTTGGACCTATCGGAGCGGATTCCGTTTTCCATCAGGCGGCACAGGGAAGATACAATTCCGTACTGTCTCTCTACCATGACCAGGGGCATATCGCTACCAAGACCCTGGACTTTGACAGAACTATCGCTATTACCAACGGTATGCCGATTTTAAGGACTTCTGTGGATCATGGAACCGCATTTGACATTGCCGGAACCGGTATCGCCGACAGTATCAGCATGGAAGAAGCGATTCGTCTTGCGGCAAAGTATGCGGAGGCTTTTAAGCACTAGATTTTTAATGTCTTGAAGTGTTTCGTTTAAAGGGGAATTGAAGGACTAAAGTGTTAATTTAACAATGAAGGGGAAAAGCAAAGTCTTTTTCTGAAGAGGAGGAAAGTATGGTTAACGGTTTACATGGAGAGCAAATGCTCCTGGGCTTGGCAATCGGTATTGCTCTGCTGATTTTCATGGTATTAAAGACAAAGATTCAGGCCTTTTTGGCTCTGATTATCACTACCGTAGTGATTGGTGTAATTGGCGGAATGCCTTTGAACACCATCACCTTGGAAAATGGAACGAAGTTCGGCATTTTGCAGTCCATTACCAGCGGATTTGGAAACACCCTGTCCAGCATCGGTATTATCATCGGCTTCGGTGTAATGCTGGGAGCAATTTTTGAGGAAACAGGTGCAGCGAAGCGAATGGCTCTTTGCTTCTTAAAGGTATTCGGAAAGAACAAAGAAGAGGAGGCCATGGCTTTTACCGGTTTCCTGGTTTCTATTCCTATCTTCTGTGATTCCGGCTTCATTATTCTGTCCCCTATCGCAAAGGCTATTTCCAAGGTAACTAAGAAATCGCTGATTTCTTTGGGTGTGGCTCTTGCAGCAGGTCTTGTAATTACCCATACCATGGTTCCCCCTACACCGGGACCCTTGGGGGTGTGCGGAATTTTCGGTGTGGATGTAGGACAGTTTATCTTATTGGCTTTGGTTCTTTCTATTCCCATGACCATTGTGGCTATCTTCTATGCGAGAAAGTATATAGCAAAGAAAATGAACTGGATTGTAAATGAAAATGATGAGCTTGTGGAGGCACAGGCGGGTAGCGTAGAATCCGGAAAATCCATTGAATTGAGTTCTGAGAATCTTTCTTCT
>CALHIC010000457.1 GCA_938030845.1 uncultured Oribacterium sp.
ACCCGAGAAATCCGCGTCTAAACAGCTGTATCTTAAGAAAAATACAAGAAAGAACTTCGAATGTAGTTTCGTAAACTACTTGACGAGGTTTGGCGGATGATTTAATCTATTAAAGGAATATAATTAAAAATATTGATACATGAAGAAGAGTATTCCTTCTCCATTAGCAGAAAGGACGCGAAAAATGGATCAGTTGAAAAATAGAGGTTTAGAGATTCCTTTGATTCAGGGAGGAATGGGGGTAGGGGTTTCCCTTTCCGGCTTAGCGGGAGCAGTGGCTAAAACAGGAGCCATGGGCTGTATCAGTACAGCGGACTGCGGTTATCGGGAAGAGGACTTTCGCCGCGCTCCGGAGGAAGCCAATCTTCGGGCTTTACGTAAGGAAATCCAAAGAGCGAAGGTACTAAGCGAAGGAAAAGGAATGATTGCCATCAACGCCATGGTGGCCACCAGACAATGGGAAGATGCCATAAAAGTCGCTGTGGAAGAGGGAATTGATGCGGTAATTTCCGGAGCAGGATTACCTCTAAGTTTACCGGAGCTGGTACCGGAGGGAACTGCTTTGATTGCGCCTATTGTTTCCAGTGGAAGAGCTGCCAAGGTTTTGCTCAAGACCTGGAGCCAAAAATACCAAAGAACAGCAGATTTTGTGGTGCTGGAAGGACCTTTGGCAGGGGGGCATTTGGGCTTTAAGGCGGCAGAGGTGGAAGAAGCTACAGCTAAGCCCTTGGAGGAACTGATTCCGGAGGTACTTTCTGTATTGCAGGTTTTCGAAGAAGAGTTCGGACGGAAAATTCCCCTCTTTGCAGCAGGAGGCATTTGGAGTAGAGAAGACATTGCAAGAATGCAGGAAGCAGGAGCTTACGGTGTACAGATGGCTACCCGTTTTATCGGCACCAAGGAATGTGATGCCAGCACTGCCTATAAAGAGTACCTCATTTCCAAGAAGGAAAATGACCTGGAAATCATCCATAGTCCGGTGGGTATGCCGGGAAGGGCGGTGAAGAGTCCTATGCTGGAGAAGCTGGGCCTTAGCGGACGGATTGCCCCCAAGCATTGCTCCCGTTGCATTCATGGCTGTGATCCGGGAACTGTGAAGTATTGTATTACCCATGCCCTTATTTCCGCAGTGGAGGGAAATGTGGAGGAAGGCCTCTTCTTCTCCGGGGCAAATGTGGAAAAGCTTCAGGAAATTGTATCGGTGCAGGAAGTCGTTGACGAGCTTTTTCCGGAGAGGGAAGATGCGAAGACTTTACATTTTTTCCAAAGAGAGGAAGTATACAGCTTTTAAACCCCTTAAAGGGATAAATGGGACTTACAGGAAAAAAGGATAATTTTTCTGCCCGCCTTTGTCGAATATAAAATAAAGAATTCTATGCAAAGGAGGCAAAATGGAGATTAAAGCATTCCCCGGAGGAAGAGGAATTTCAAAGCTACATAC
>CALHIC010000458.1 GCA_938030845.1 uncultured Oribacterium sp.
TTCCGAGAACGTGAAGGTCTCCAAAGAAGGAATCCTTGTTTCCGGAGAAGGGGAAGTAAGCTGTCGGTACAGGAATTCCCACGTTGATTCCTACCATTCCTCCATCAGTTTCCATAGCAAAACGTCTTGCATAGTAGCCGCTCTGGGTGAAGATTGCAGAACCGTTAGCGAAGGGGTTTGCATTCATGATAGCGATACCCTCTTCATAGTTCTTTACTCTCTTGATACAAGTAACCGGTCCAAAGATTTCGCAATCACCGATGCTCATATCCTTAGTAACATGGTCGAAGATGGTTGGTCCAACGAAGAATCCGTTCTCTAAGCCGGGAACCTTCACATCTCTACCATCCAATACAAGCTCAGCACCTTCATCAATACCCTTCTGAATCCAGTTCAATACGCTTTCTTTATGCTTTGCGGATACAACAGGTCCCAACTTGGTATCCTCATCATAAGCGGCACCGATCTTCATAGCCTGTGCCTTCTCCTTTAAGAGCGCTACAAACTTATCGGCAATGCTATCCTGAACCACGATTACAGGAAGAGCCATACAACGCATTCCTGCGCATCCGTAGGTAGAGTTGATAATGGCATTGGTTGCACTCTCTAAATCAGCATCCTCTAAGAGAAGAGCATGGTTCTTTGCCTCTGTTTGAGACTGAACACGCTTTCCGTGAGCAGCAGCAACGGAATATACTTCCTTACCAACCTTGGTGGTTCCTACGAAGGTAACGGCCTTAATGCGCTCATCCTTCAAAAGGATATCCGCTTCTTGTCTTCCGCAGGTTACCAGGTTTACAACACCCTTTGGGAAATGTGCTTCTTCGTAGAAAAGCTCCAATATTCTCATGGAAGTGAGAGGAGTCTGGCTGTTAGCCTTTAATACAACGGTGTTTCCGGTAGCAATAGCCACGGGAACCATCCAACCCCAAGGAATCATAGCAGGGAAGTTCATGGGAACAATGCCGGCAACTACGCCAAGAGGTGCTTTGTAAGTAGCTGTGTCGTAACCGGTGGTTACATTCATAGAGGTTTCACCCTGCAGAAGGTCAGGAATAGCGCAAGCCAGCTCTGTAGGCTCGATAGCCTTCTGCACATCTCCTCTGGCCTCACCGATGGTCTTTCCAAGCTCCTTGGCACAAAGCTGAGACAGCTCTTCCTTATGCTTAATCAGAACATCTCTCCAGGTAAACATATACTGGGTTCTCTTGGAAATGGACATAGCACTCCAAGCAGGAAAAGCTTCCTGGGCAGAGGCAATCGCAGCCAATACCTCTTCCTTAGTACAGCTTGGTACTTCGGCAATCACTTCGCCGGTGCTGGAATCCGTAATAGGCATGTATTTATCCGTTTTAGAGGGAATCCACTCACCGTTGATGCAATAGTTCATTCTTTTAACTCCCATGTTACTCCTCCTTTGTAAACATTCTTGAAAAATGGGTAAATGTTGAGTATAATATTAGCATATCTATGGTATATGTCAAGAAAGAACTTGAAAATTACCAAAAAAACCCGTGAAATAATAAAAAGAATGTGTATAATGAAGGAAATGAAGGGGAGAAAGGATGTAAGGGAGGAAAGGTATGAGAGATAAACGTTTGGATGATATGGAAGAATATATTTTGGCGCAGAAGGACAGCAGCTTGGATGAGCTCTGCGAAAAATATCGAATTTCTAAAAATACGGTGCGAAGAGATATAGACGAATTACTTTTAAGAGGAAATATCAAAAAAGTTTATGGGGGAGTAAAAGCCAAGGAGAATGCGGGAAAAGAAGTGGAGTTATCTGCATTTTCCGAAAGAAATATCAGCCATAAGGAAGAGAAAGAAAAGATTTGTCAATTGGCCGGGGGACTGGTAAAGGAGGGGGATACCATCTTTATTGATACCGGAAGCTCCTGTGTGAATCTGGTGAAGTACATTGGTCATGTTTCCTGCATGATTATCACCAACAGCTTGAGAGTGGCTTACATAGCGAAGGATTATCCCGGGCTACAGCTCTTGATGCTGCCGGGGAGCCTTAGACGGGAAACCATGTCCTTTGTAGGATTGGAAACGGTGGAACAGCTTCGGATTTATAATATTGATCAGGCTTTTATGGCGGCTACCGGAGTGTCTTTACAGAAGGGCATGACCAACGCCTCCGCGTATGAATACAGCATAAAAAAAGAAGTTTTGGAACGCTCCGGAGTTAAGAATCTGATGGTGGATCATTCCAAGTTCGGAAAAACTGCCCTTTATACCTTTGGAGATTTCCAGGACTTTGATTGTTTGGTAACGGATACCTGTCCTCCGGAGGACTATATAGAAGTGTTAGGCAAGAATCATGTAAAGCTTCTTTATTAACAGTATTAATAGTGGACGGCATTTCACAGATAAATTGCTACGTGTTATAGGCGATAGACTACAGTTTATAGACGGTAAAGGATAATCTATAGAGAATAGACGCCAAGTTAAACGTTGATATTTAGGGAAAGATTTATTTAAAAGGGACTTTTCGTTCTGTGTTTTACTTAAAAAAACAGAATGAGCAAGTTCCTTTTTATATTGACTTGTAAATTTTATGAAACCCGCAAAGCTTATCTGCTAGATTTTACAAAAACTTACCCACAAATAGGTAGAAATTAACCATAATTTGCAAATTGTATTGACATAAAAGCAATGAATTGATAATATTTTTCATAATTAGTGAGGAAGTCTTAGGTAGTTAAGGGGGAAAGTAAAATGCCACTGGTAAAGATGAGTAAGTTGCTGGAAAATGCAAGAAAAGAGAACAGAGCCTGTGCCTCTCTGAGCGTTTATAGCATGGAAAGTCTGATGGGCGTGATGGCGGCTGTAGAGGAACTGAAGATTCCGGTGATTTTGCAGCTTGCGGAGGCGAGATTCGGAACGGCTCCCCTGGAACTGATGGGACCCATGATGCTATCGGCGGCGAAGAATTCTTCTATAGATATTGCAGTGCATTTGGACCACGGCTTGACCTTTGAAACCATTGAAAAGGCTCTTCAGATGGGATTCACTTCCGTCATGTATGACGGCTCTCTCCTTCCGATAGAGGAAAATATCGCTAATACTAAAAAAGTAATCGAAATGGCGAAAAAGTATGATGCGGATGTGGAAGCGGAACTTGGATTAGTAGGAAAGGGAGAAGGCGGCGGTGTGGATCATGGTGTGGCCTATACCAAGAAGGAAGATGCCCTTCGCTTTTGTCAAGAGACAGGAGTAACGGCTTTGGCCATTGCTATTGGAAACAAGCACGGCAATTATGACGGAGAACCGAAGCTTCGATTCGATATTTTGGAAGAAATTCATCAGGCCTTACCGGAACAATTTTTGGTACTTCACGGAGGTTCAGGGATTTCCGATGAAGACTTCCAAAGAGCCAGTCACCTGGGCATTCAGAAAATCAACATCGCAACAGCACTGGCTGCGGCAGTGGTAAGGGCTTGTAAAGAGTATTGTGAGGAGAATCCCAAGGGAGACTTCTATAAGATGAGTAAAAGAGCGGTTGAAGAAGTAGAAAAGACGGCAAGACATCATATTCTGGTGTTTGCGGGAAAAGAATAGGATTTTCGGAGGAGAAAAAATGGAACTGTTTTCATTAGATCAGAGTAAGGAACTGGATATTATCTTTTTAGGAAGAGTAGCCATTGATTTCAATCCGGCTTATTCCAAGGAAGTAAAGGAAGAGTTTAAGCCCCTGGAGAAGGTGCATTTTTTTGAAATGTTCGTTGGAGGCAGTCCTGCAAACTCCGCGTTGGGTGTACAGAAGCATGGCCTAAAGGCGGGATTTTTCTCCTGCATATCCGATGATCAGTTTGGGGATTTTGTGATTAACTTCCTTTCTGAAAAGGGAGTGGATACCAGTCACATTGTACGGGCACAGCATGGGGAGAAGCTTGGACTTACCTTCACGGAGATGCGTTCCAAGTCGGAAAGCTCCATCCTGATGTATAGAAATCAGGCGGCGGATTTATCTCTTTCTGTAGAGCATATTGATGAGGAATATATCAAGAAAGCAAAGGCGATTCTGATTTCCGGAACCGCACTGGCGGAAAGCCCCTCCAGAGAGGCAGCCTTAAAGGCTGTAATGCTGGCAAAGAAAAATGGCGTAAAGCTCATTTTCGATATCGACTACCGTGCCTACAACTGGAAGAATCAGGATGAAATCGGCATCTACTATGCACAGGTGGCGAAGGAAGCGGATTTGATTATCGGCTCCAGAGAGGAATTCGACTTAACAGAGCAGTTCATCCAAAAGAGCATGAGTGATGAGGAAAGTGCAAAGTACTGGTTCTCTCAAAATGCCACGATTTTGGTTATCAAGCATGGTATGAAGGGCTCCACAGCCTATACCAAGGACGGAAAAGCCTACAGCATTAAGCCATTCCCGGTAGAGGCCAGAAAGGGCTTTGGCGGCGGAGACGGCTACAATGCAGCATTTTTATCTTCTTTATTCAAGGGAGAAGAGATGATTGTTTGTTTGGAAAACGGTTCTGCAGAGGCGGCAATGATGGTTCGCTCCAACAACTGTTCCGTAGACCTTCCCACAACGGAAGAGCTTCAGGCCTTCATTAAGGAAGAAAAAGAACAGTACGGAGAGATGATTGCCAGAGTATAGGAGTGGAAAATGGAGAAGACAATTCGTTTAACGGTGGCTCAAGCCATTGTAAAGTTTTTGGATCAGCAGTATGTGTGCTTTGACGGAAAAGAGACCAAGTTTGTAGAAGGCTTTTTCACCATCTTCGGTCACGGCATTGCTTTAGGAATCGGTCAGGCTTTGGACGAAAATCCCGGAAGCCTCCATGTAATGCAGGGAAGAAATGAGCAGGGAATGTGCCATGCGGCTATCGCCTTTGCTAAGCAGCATAATCGGAGAAAGATTATTCCCTGTACTTCTTCAGTAGGTCCCGGTTCTGCAAATATGCTGGTGGCAGCAGCTACAGCAACGGTAAACAACATTCCATTGTTACTTTTCCCGGCGGATACCTTCGCTTCCAGACAGCCGGATCCGGTTTTACAGCAGCTGGAGAACTTAGGCAGTCTTGCGGTAACCACCAATGACGCGTTTAAGCCCCTTTGCAAATACTGGGACAGAATTACCAGACCGGAAATGATTATGTCCGCCCTGATTCAGGCCATGAGAGTTCTTACCGATCCTTCCGAATGCGGAGCGGTGGCTATCGGTCTCTGCCAGGATGTGGAAGGAGAGGCATACGATTATCCGGAATATTTCTTCCAAAAGAGAGTACACAGAATCAGCAGAGTATCTGCGGCAAAGGAAGAAGTACAGGATTTGGCAGAGGCCCTTTCTAAGAGCAAGAAACCTCTTATCGTTGTAGGTGGAGGCGTAAAATACAGTGAGGCCGGGGAGGCTGTGGAAGCCTTCTGTAAGGAATTCACTATTCCTTTCGGAGAGACACAGGCCGGAAAGAGTGCTTGTAAGTCCTCTGATCCTTACTGCTTAGGAGGAATCGGTGTTACCGGAACCTTGGCGGCAAACCGTATTGCCAAAGAAGCGGATACAGTGTTGGCTATCGGTTCTCGCTTATCCGACTTTACCACCGGCTCCAAGTGGCTCTTCAGAGAAGAGGGCGTGCAGGTTCTTACCATTAACAACAACCGTTACCATGCTTATAAGATGGATGCTATCAAGGCGGTGGGAGATGCCAAGGCCACTTTAGAAGAACTGGCAAAGGCATTAAGAGAAAAGAATTATCGTTCCGCTTACAAGGGAGAAATCGAAAGCTGTAAGGCGGAATGGGATAAGGAATATAATCGTTTGGCTGAATATGCCTACAAGGAAGAGGGCTTCGAGCCTTTGATTGAGGAAAGAGACCCAAGAACCATTCCGGAGTTTGTGGAAAAGACGAAAGGCTATCTTACCCAGACCGCAGCAATCGCCGCTCTTCGGAGAAAGATGCCTGCAGACGGTATTGTAATCACTGCCGGAGGATCCCTTCCCAGCTGTATGCAGAGGCTTTGGACAACAGATTCCCGCTACGCTTATCACGCAGAGTACGGCTACTCCTGCATGGGCTACGAAGTAGCTGCAACCCTTGGGGTAAAGATGGCAGAGCCGGAGAAGGAAGTTTATGCAGTGGTGGGAGACGGCTCCTTCCAGATGCTTCACTCCGAGATTATGACCATCGTACAGGAAAAGAAGAAGGTAAACATCCTTGTCTTTGACAACTGCGGCTTCGGTTGCATCAACAATCTGGAGATGACCCACGGCGTAGGCAGTATTGCCACAGAGTTCCGCTATACCACAGGACAGAAGCCTGAGGGTGAGCTGATTCTTGTGGACTATGCCAAGGTGGGAGAGGGCTACGGCTTAAAGACCTATACCTGTAAGACCGTTCAGGAATTGGAAGAAGCCTTAGAGGATGCGAAGAAGCAGGATAGAACTTGTCTCTTTGACTTAAAGGTGATTCCAAAGACCATGACCAACGGCTATGAAGCTTGGTGGGACGTGGGAATGGCTGCGGTTTCCGAGAAAGCATCTGTTAAGGAAGCTTACGAAGAAGTGATTCGTCACAGAGAAGAGGCTAGAAAGTACTAAAGAAAGTCAGGGAATATGGAGAAAAAAGTATTTGGATATCCGGAGTTCAGTGCAGAGGGGGAGCAGATTCTTTGCACCTATGAAAATGAATACCGGGATATGCTGATGGACATCCGGGTATATCGGATGAAAAAGGGAGAGGAAAGACATTTTTCCAAGGAAAAGGAAGAGTTTGCCGTTTTACTGCTTTCCGGAAAAATCAAGTTTGCCTATGAAGGAACGGAAAAAGAAGGAAGCCGTAAGGATGTCTTTACCGAAGGACCCTATGCAGTACATCTTTCCAAGGGAAAAGAGGTTTTGATTAGGGCTCTGGAGGATAGCGAAATTCTTGTACAGTGTACGGAAAATGAAAAGGATTTTCCCACAGAGTTTTATGAGCCAAAGAATGCGCCCTGGATTTACTCCGGCGCAAAGGGAAAGTTTGGAAATGTAGCCAACCGTCAGGTAAACACCATTTTCGACCATGAAATTGCCCCCCTTTCCAACATGGTTTTGGGAGAGGTCTTAAATGACAGAGGAAACTGGTCCGGCTACCTGCCCCACAGACACGATCAGCCGGAGTGCTATTACTTCAAGTTTGACAGACCGGAGGGTTTTGGCGCCAGCTTCGTAGGAGACGAGGTATTCAAATCCGTAGACGGAAGCTTTTCCGCCATCCCCGGAGGATGCTTACATCCCCAGGCGGTAGCACCGGGATTTCTGATGTATACCTGTTGGATGATTCGGCATTTGCCCGGAAAGCCCTGGAACCAGACAGACCGTTGCGAGGATGAACGCTATACCTGGTTACATGATGCAAAGTTTTAAGCAAGAGGAAGGAAACAGAAGCTCATCCTCTTGTAGAAAATAAAAGCAGCATTGCTGCGAGAGTTGAGAAAAAGGAGCAAACTATGTTAAACAAGGAAAAAATTTCTCTGGGCATTGCCCCCATCGGCTGGACCAATGACGATATGCCGGATTTGGGAAAGGAAAATACCTTCCAGCAGACCGTTTCCGAAATGGCTTTGGCAGGATTTTCCGGAACAGAGGTAGGAAGCCACTATCCCACTGATCCTGTAGAGTTAAAGAAGGCTTTGGACTTAAGAGGTTTAACCATCTGTAACCGTTGGTTCTCCTCCTTCCTGATTTCCAAGCCCTACGAGGAGACAGAAGAGGCTTTCCGTAAGGAGCTGGCATTCTTAAAGGCTGTGGGTGCCAAGAGAATCGGCGTTTCCGAGCAAAGCTACAGCACCCAGGGAAAGCTGGACCAGCCTATTCTGGAAGGCAAGTATGTGATGAACGATGAGGAGTGGAAGAAGCTTACCGAGGGCTTAAACAAGCTGGGTAAGATTGCCAAGGAAGAGGGCATGATTCTTACTTTCCACCACCACATGGGAACCGTAGTACAGACCGAGGAAGAAATCGACCGCTTTATGGCGGAAGTGGATCCCGAGTATGTGTTCCTGCTTTTCGACAGCGGACACTGCTCCTTTGCAGGAATTGACCCTGAGAAGGTTTTAAAGAAGTATATCTCCAGAGTTCGCCACATCCACTTAAAGGATTTAAGAAAGGCTGTGGTAGAGGAGTCCAGAAAGAATCATTGGAGCTTCTTAAAGAGCGTGAGAGAAGGCTGCTTTACCGTTCCCGGTGACGGAGATGTGGACTTTGCTCCATTGTTCAAGATTATCGAAGAATCCGGCTATGAAGGTTGGGTACTGGTAGAGGCAGAGCAGGATCCTGCAAAGGCAAATCCTCTGGAGTATGCAATCAAGGCTAGAAAGTACATTCGTGAGAAGACAGGACTATAAGCTAGGAATAATATAGTTCATCACTTCATCAGAAACTTGCGGAA
>CALHIC010000459.1 GCA_938030845.1 uncultured Oribacterium sp.
AACTTTGTAATAGACTCTATCAAAATATTCTTCATAAATGTTATCAAAATCCATATTTTCACTCCAATATACTAGTATATATTTTAGACATTGATACTATAAAAAAAGTTTAATTTTTTTTATCTTCTAAATCTTCATTTATCATTTTTTTCAATTCCTCCAATAAATCACTTTCAGAAACTTTTTTTACTATTTCACCTTTTTTAAATAATATCCCTATTCCTCTACCTGCTGCAATACCATAATCAGCCTCTCTTGCTTCTCCTGGTCCATTTACAACACAACCCATAACAGCTATTTTAAATTTATTTTTTTCAGTTTCAAATTCTTTTTCAACTTGTTTTGCAAGTCCTATTAAATCTATCTCTGTTCTTCCACAAGTAGGGCAAGATATTATCTCAATACCTTCATTAGATAAATCTAAAACTTTTAAAATTTCTTTGGCTACTTTTATTTCTTCCACAGGATTTTCAGTTAAAGAAACTCTTAAAGTATCTCCTATGCCATCTACTAATAAAGCTCCTATACCTATTGCTGATTTCACTGTTCCTTGGAATTTTGTTCCTGCCTCTGTAACTCCTAAATGTAATGGATAATCAACAAGTGAGCTAATTTTTCTGTATGCTTCCACCATCATTTTTACATTACTTGATTTCAACGATATTATTATATCAAAAAATTCAAATTTTTCAAGTAATCTAATATGATACATAGCACTTTCAACCAAAGCATCTACACAAGGTTTTGAATATTTTTTTAAAATTTCTTTTTCTATTGAACCAGAATTAACTCCAATTCTAATAGGAATATTTTTTTGTTTTGCAGCTTCAACTACTTTTTTTACATTTTCATCTGAGCCAATGTTTCCTGGATTGATTCTCAATTTATCAATACCATTTTCAATAGCTAAAAGTGCTAACCTATAATCAAAATGTATATCTGCAACCAAAGGAAGATTAACTCTTTTTTTAATTTCTTTTATTGCCTCTGCTGCTTTAATATTATTTATTGTCATTCTAACAAGTTGACAACCTGCTTTTTCTAATTCATTTATTTGTCTTACAGTTGCTTCTACATCAGCTGAGTTTGTATTAGTCATAGATTGAATAATTATAGGATTATTTCCACCTATCTTTAAATTTCCAACTTTTACAACTCTTGTCTTTCTATCCATTTCATCTCCTTAACATATAAATAAAAAGGACATAGTCCTTTTTATTTATTGTAAATACTTCATAGGATTTTTAGGAACTCCATTGTGTCTAATTTCAAAGTGTAAATGTGCTCCTGTTGTACGACCTGAATTTCCAGTCTTTCCTATTAAATCACCTTTATTTACATGTTCTCCAACATTAGTTGAAATGACACTTAAATGAGCATATCTAGTTTCATATCCATTATCATGCTTAATTATTATTATTTTTCCATATCCACTCATATTACCAGCAAAAGTTACAACTCCTGCCTTAGAAGCTCTAAGTGGAACATATTTAGCAACCAAGTCAACACCTGTATGTAGGATATATCTTTTTAAAACTGGGTGGAATCTATTTCCAAATGGACTAGTTACACCTGCATATCTAACAGGGAAAGCAAATCCTTCTTCTGAATGTGAAACTGGTGTTCCTCCATCATCTCCTCCACCTGTTGTGTCTGGTGGTGGAGCTGCTGCCCCTCCTTTTTTACCTTTACCTTTTTTAGCTCTTTCTTTCTTTTCCTCTTCTTTTGCTTGTTGAGCAGCTACAAGTCTTGCTTCAACATCTTTATATTTCTTTAATGTTACACCCTTTAAGAATAAAGTTGTTCCAGCTTTTAATTTTTTAGGATTAATATTATTATAATCAACAATATCTACAACTCTTACTCCATACTTTTTAGCAACTTTTGCAAGTGTTTCATTTTTTTGAAGTTTATAATAAAGTCCATCTATTGATGGGAAAGTTAAAACTTCTCCAACTTTTAATTTATTATCCATAGCAGTTTGATTATTAATCATAATTGTTTCTGGTTTAACACCAAATTTCTTTGCAACAGACTGTACAGTATCTTTCTTTTCTACCCTGTATGTTATTTTTTCAGCTATTTTTTGTGGAACTGGTGGTTTTTCTTCTTTCTTTTCCACTACTTCTTCTTTTACAAAATTGTATTCTTTTTCAAAAGTAGTAAAGTTACTTGTAGTTAATTCCAATCCTCCATTTCCAGCCTCATCTACTTGGAAATAATCAGTAAATAATTCATTATCAACTACTTCTTTACTAGAAATCATATATAGTCTAAAAGAGAACACAACAATAGCTAGAATCAATGTATAGCCCATTGTTTTCCTAACAATTCTTTTCATAGTTTACCTCATTTTCAGAAATTAGATTATTTGTACAAAACTTTTGGTAAGTGTGCTAATAATTCATCATTGTTTCTAGTTGTTTTTATAGCTTTTATTAATGCTGAGGTAGCACTAACTTTATTATCATAATCATTTAATAATCTTCTTAAATTCCAAATATCATCTATTTGATTTTTATTAAGAAGCAATTCTTCTTTTCTTGTTCCTGATTTAGTTATATCAATAGCTGGAAAAATCCTAAATTCAGCTAATTGTTTATCCAAATAAATATCACAATTTCCAGTTGATTTAAACTCTTCATAAATAACTTCGTCCATTTTACTTCCTGTATCAACAAGAATTGTTGCAATAATAGTCAAACTTCCACCATTTTTTATATTTCTTGCTGCACCAAAAAAGTTTTTTGGGTGATATAGTGCTGTTGGGTCTATTCCCCCTGAAAGTAATTTTCCACTTGATGGCATTACAATATTATATGCTCTTGAAAGTCTAGTTAAAGAGTCAAGTAAAATCACTACATTTTCTCCATCTTCAACTTTCATTTTAGCTTTTTCAATTATTTCCTCTGTTACCTTTATATGATTTTTAGGATCATCATCAAATGTTGAAGCAAAAACTGTTGCTCCTTTAACATTTTCTTTTATATCTGTCACTTCTTCTGGTCTTTCATCTATTAATAATATCCAAACTTCGGCATTTTGTTTTCCATCAATTAAAGCATTAGCAATAGAGCTTATAAAGGTTGTTTTTCCTGCTTTTGGTGGTGCAATTATTAATGCCCTTTGCCCTTTCCCTATTGGAGATATTAAATCTAATATTCTTCCAGAAATATTATCTTGTTCTAATCCAAGTTTAAATTGTTCTGTTGGATAAGTTGGGATTAATTCTTCATAAGGAACTCTACTTTCTAATGCTGCCAAATCATTATCATTAGCTTTTAAAACTCTTCTTATAGCAAAGTTTTTTTCTTCTCCTATGGGATTTCTAACTTCACCTAAAACTTGATCTCCTCTTCTAAGTTTAAATCTTTTTATTTGTGAGGCAGACATATAGATATTTTTACCTAATGTAGTTTCTTTTAAGAAACCAAAGCCTTCTGGAGCTGTATCTAATGTCCCATAAGCAAGAACTGTATTATTTTCTTCAAGAGAATGTGATATCAATCTTTTTAAATCATCTTTTTTTTGACCTGCTGTTGTTTCTATTTCCATAACTTTTGCTATTTCTTGTAAATCCTTTAAAAGAAGTTTGTTTAAAATATCCATAGTCTCTCCTTATTATAGTTTTCTAAGTTATCTCTCCATATAATGTCCAAGTTTTACATTCATTAATTTTCACATTTACAAATTGTCCTTTTAAACCTAAATTTCCTTTAAAAAGAACAACTTTATTTGTTGAAGTCCTTCCTGATAAAACCTCTTTATTCTTTTTACTAGGTCCTTCCACTAAAACTCTAACAATTTTATCTTTATATTTACTACTTTCATTAAAAGAGCATTTATTTTGTACTTCCATCAATCTTTGAAGCCTTTCTTTTTTTACAGCTTCTTCTATTTGATTATCCATAGTTGCTGCTTTTGTTCCTTTTCTTATAGAATACATAAACATATATGAATTATCAAAGCTAACTTTTTGTACAACATCAATAGTGTCTAAAAAGTCCTCTTCTGTTTCTCCTGGAAACCCTACTATAATATCTGCTGTCAGAGCTACACCAGGAATTTTTGATTTAATTTTATCAACCAAAGCTAGATATTTTTCCTTAGTATAGCCTCTTCCCATCTTTCTTAATATTTGAGATGAGCCTGATTGTAAAGGTAGATGTAAGCATTTTGAAATTTTATCATTTTTTGCAATAACATCAATGACATCATCTGTAAAATCTCTAGGGTGTGGTGATACAAACCTCACTATATAATCCCCCTCAACTTTACAAATTTCATCTAAAAGTTTTGCAAAATTATCTCCATTTTTAAAATCTTTTCCATAAGAATTAACATTTTGTCCTAATAAAACTATTTCCTTTGCACCTTTTTTAACATACTGTTCCACATCTTTGACTATCTCTTCAAGAGGAACCGACCTTTCTCTTCCTCTAACATAAGGAACTATACAAAAAGTACAAAAATTATTACAACCATAAGTGATTGAAATAGAGGCTGTTTGATCTGAGCCAAAATCAGCATCTAGTCTTGGTGGTAATTCATCTTCATTATCTGTATATACTTCGTGGGTACTTTCATTATTTTCTATTTTTTCTATTGCTTGGGGGATTCTTCCTATATTCTGATTTCCCATAACTATATCTATTATTGGAAATTTTTTTACAAGTTCTTCTCCTTGCTCCTGTGCAAAACAACCTGTAACTCCTATTATAGTCCCTCTTTTTTCTTTAAGTGCTTTTAATTCTCCTAATTTACCAAATATTTGTGTTGCTGCACCTTCTCTTACTGTACAAGTATTTAAAAAGACTGCATCTGCATTATCAATTTCTTCTGTAACATCATATCCTAAATTTTGAAAAATTTTCTTTATCTTTGCACTTTCATTTACATTCATTTGACATCCATAAGTGATGATTGATGCCTTTTTCACATTTTCCTCCTAATCTAAAATTATAACTTTTTATAAACAAATTTAATCAACATAGCATTATATTATAACATAATTTGTTCATAAATAAAAGTGAAAGGCTTTTTTAATTTATTAATTCAATATAGTATATAGACTGCTTTTTTCTATTAAAAGTTTATAATTTTTTTGAAAATATACTTGTTAACATATAATAAGTTGTGGGAACAAATATTAATGTCAACAAAGTAGAAAAACTCATTCCAAAAATAATAGAAATACCTAGACCTTGGTAAACTTCACTTCCATCTCCAATTCCTAATGACAATGGAATCATCCCTACAATAGTTGTAAGACTAGTCAGTAAAATAGGACGCAATCTAAGATTACAAGCCTTTTCTATGGCTTCTTTTTTATTTTTACTTTCTTTTTCTTCTTGTTGTATAAAATCTAATAATACAATAGCATTGTTTACCACAATACCTATTAAAAGAATTATTCCAACCATAGCAACTGCATCTAAGGTATGTTGAGTTATTAAAAATCCAATAATAACTCCTACCAAAGAAAAAGGAATACTTCCCATAACCAAAAATGGAAATAAAAAACTTTCAAATTGTGAAGCTAATAAAGCATAAATTAAAAAGATTGCAATAAGAAAAGTTAGCATTAACTCTTTCATTGCTCTTTGCATTTTTTCTGCATCTCCTCCCCAACGATATTGAATAGAAGAATCTTTATTTTTTTCAGAAAATATTTTTACTAATTCTTCTTGAATTTTTTGTGTTCCTATACCTCCATCATTTACATAAATACTTACACTATAAAATCTGTTAATTTTATCAATACTAAGTTGATTTTCTACTTTTCTAATATCTGCAATTTCACTTAAATTTATAAATGAATTATCTGTAACTTTAATTTTTAAATTTTCTAATTGTTTTATAGATTTTCTATTATCTTTTGAAAGACGAACTAAAACTTCTATTTCCTCATTTCCAGATTTTATAGTGATTGTATTTGCTCTATCTCCTCCTAATAAATAATAACTAATTGTTTCTTCTATTTGTTTTATTGACATATTTAAAGACTGTATCTTATCTCTTTTAAATATAATTTCAAGTTTTTTCCCACCAGAATCCAAAGTTGAGCTGATATCAGTAACTCCTTTTATTTTTAAAACATCTTTATATATTTGTCTAGCCAATATTTGTATAGTTTCTAAATCAGTTCCTACTATTTGAAATTCTATATCTTTTTTAGGTTTTCCCTTGGCATACTCATAAAAAAATGTAGTTCGTATATCAGGTATTTTTTCAACTTCTTTACGGACTTTTTTTACAATTTCAAAAATACTTTCTTTTCTTTTTTCTTTAAAACCAACATCTACATTCACAGAAATAGTTCCATTTCTTTTTTGAATAATTGAAAAGTAACTTTTTGTATGAGGTTCCTTTTTTATAATAGTTTCAATCTCATTTCTAAGCTCTTGTATTTTTTCAAAGTCACTTCCATTTTGAAATTCTGCAATAACAGAGTAGTAACCATAGTCTTGTTTTGTTAAAAAGCCAAACTTTACAAATTTTCCTCCTATTCCAAAAATTAAAAAAGCAAAAAGTAAAGAAATTAAAACAGTTTTTTTCTTATGTTTTAAAGATATACTAAGAAACCTTTGATATTTTCTTTGAATTTTAGAAAAATATTTTCCCTCTGTTTGAATTATATTTTTCTTCATAAATTTACTTGCTAACATTGGAATAAAAGTGACAGAAACTAAAAGTGCTGCTACATTTGAAAAAATAATAGCCCATACCATATCTTGAAACATTTCTTTAAATATTCCTTTTGTAAAAATAATTGGTAAAAATACAATAATTGATGTCATAGTAGAGGCAAGTACAGAAGAAAATACCTGATTTGTTCCTATAAAAGCAGCTTCTATTGAGTTTTTTTCTTCTTGTATATGATTATAAATATTATCAATAACCACAACTGAATTATCAGTTAACATTCCGACACCTATGGCAAGTCCCATTAAAGAAATTAGATTAAATGTAGAATGTATTCCTTTCATTAAAATAAAAGTAGTAGAAATTGCAAGAGGAAATGCAAAACTGACAATTAAAGTCATCTTTTTATTTTTAAAAAATATCCATAAAAATAAACTTGCTAAAATTAATCCCTGTAATGCACTTTTTCCAACAGTATTAATAGATTTTTTTATACTTTCAGAAGAATCAAATACTTTAAAGTAACTAATGTTAGAGGGCATAGTTTCTTCCATATTTTTAACAGCTTTCATAATTTTTTCATTTATTTCTATGGTACTACCATCAGAAGATTTTGAAATAGCAATTGTAGTAGCAGGTTTTCCTCTATTAAATCCTAAATTAAGTGGATCTTCTTCTGTTAATACAACATTAGCAATATCTTTTAATCTTAGTGTATCTCCATTAGAATGAAGTAATATATTTTCATATTCTTCTATACTTTCTAATTCTCCTAAAGCTTGAATAACATATTCTTCTCTTCCATTCATTAAACTTCCTAGGGGAATTACTATAGAGGATTTTCTAATAAGTTGGTAAATATCCATTGGAGTTAAATTGTAACTTGCTAATTTTGCTGGTTCTATCTGAATTTGTAATTGTTTTTTTGTTCCCCCTAAAATACTTACTTCTGCAACACCTGAAATAGTTTCTAAATTTGGTTTTACATAATTTTCTAAATAAGAAAAAAGTGCCTTTTTATCAGGAGAAACAAATGTTAAAAATAAAGTAATAGCTCCTGCTCCAACTTCTGTCTTTTTTATAATAGGATTTTTTGCAGAATTAGGTAAATCATTTTTTATTTGAAAAACTTCTCTTTGGATTTCTGTAACCTTATCTTGAATATTGACTCCATAATTAAATTCAACTGAAATACTTGAATTCTCATAACTAGATTCAGAAGAAATATTTTCAATTCCTTCCACATTAGGTAAAATCCTTTCTATCTTATTGGTAATTTGTTTTTCAACATCTTCAGCAGAAGCTCCAGACCAATGAGTTATAATTTTTACAACAGGATATTCTATATCAGGTAATAATTCAGTTCTCATACTTCTCATAGCAAAAATTCCAAGAATTAATAAAGAAATAGAAATCATTGTTGTTACAATAGTTCTTTTAATAGCTATTTTAATTAATTTCATTTTATTTCCCCTTTCAATTAATATTTTAATATATCTATATTTAAAATTTTGGAATTTCCATTTCAATATTGAATATTAATTCAATATTGAAATAAAAAAATTAAATAGAATTTACTCCTTCATAATAACATTTAGTAACTAAATTCAACATCTTTTTTGCCCAATCTGGATTTTCATAATGTCTTGCTATCTCTAATAAGCTTTCTGTAAAATTACTTGCTAAAATATGTATTAAAATCTCTTCTTCAACAATAATTCCTTTTTTTTGAACTTGTCTTTTAATATGATTTTCTAAAATTTTAATAAATACTTGTTTTGCATTTTCGTGATTTGTACCTTGTGATTTATCCATTAAAATAACAAGGCTTTTATGTTGATTAAGTAATTTTAAAACATATTCTTCACCAGTAGCTTTAAATCTTTCCAATGCAGAACCTTCTTCTTTTTCTTCCTTTTCTATTGCTAAATTCAAATAATAATAAATTGGATTTACGATTTCATCAAATAGCTCTTCTTTATTTTTATAATAAGTATATACTAAACCTACTGGTATTTTAGCTTCTTCTGATATGTCTTTCATTTTTGTCTTTAAAAATCCTTTTTTATAAAAAATTTTCCCTAAAAATGTTTACCGAAAGCTTCTATCGTCACTCCCTCTTTTTCAAGAGTTTTCCTTAACTTTTCTACAAAGAGCAGAGCTTTCTCTCCGTCTCCATGGACACAGATGGAATCTGCCTGGATAGAGATTTCCTTTCCTGTGATAGCTCTGACTTTCTTCTCCAGTACCATGGAAAGCACCCGTTCAATAGCTTCCTTTTCGTCGGTAATCATGGCTCCCGGTTTTCTTCGATTCACCAAGGAACCGTCCTCCTCATAGGCTCTGTCCATAAAAACCTCAGCCTTTACAGGAATTCCCATCTTCTCCGCTAATTGGTAGAGCTTACCGGAAGCCTGTGCCAGAATTACCAAGGAAGAATCGTATTCCTTTACCGCATCGCAAATGGCCTTAGCCAGTTCTTCCTCCTTTGCGGCCATGTTATAAAGGGCGCCATGGGGCTTTACATGCTGAAGCTTTAAGCCGTCCTTATGCAAAAAGGCTTCCAAGGCTCCCATTTGGTAGAGCAGCATGGTCTTTAATTCCTTAGGCGTACAATCCATATTTCTTCTACCAAAGCCCTGCAAGTCCGGAAATCCGGGATGTACCCCTAAGGCAACTCCCGCATTTTTACACAGTTCCACGGTTTTCTCCATCACCAAAGGGTCTCCCGCATGGTAGCCACAGGCAATATTGGCAGAGCTGAGAAGGGGAATCAAATGGTCATCCATTCCCAAGGTATAGCGCCCGAAGCTCTCTCCCACATCTGCATTTAAATCAACCTTCATGCTTATTTTCCTCCTAAGGTAAAGCGCTCAATAAAGCCGGTATCTACCTTTCCTTCCACAAATGCCTCAGACTGCATGATTTTATATTGGAAGTCCAGGTTGGTTTCCATCCCCAGCACCAGCATCTCTTCCAAGGCTCCCTTCATTTTTCGGATAGCCTCTTGCCTATCTTTTCCATGCACCAAGACCTTGGCAATCATGGAATCGTATTCCATGGGAATCTTGTAGCCGGTATAAATGGCCGTATCCACTCTTACCCCGTTTCCTCCCGGTAAATGCAAGGCCGTAATGGTTCCGGGACTTGGCATAAAATTCTTCTCCGGAATTTCCGCATTGATTCTACACTCTATGGCATGTCCCCGTAGAAGAACTTCCTCCTGCTTCATGCTAAGAGGCTCCCCGGCGCAGACCCGAATCTGCTCTATCACAAGATCCGTATCCGTTACCAGTTCCGTTACCCCGTGCTCCACCTGAATACGGGTATTCATTTCCATAAAATAAAACTTGCCTTCCTGATCCACGATAAATTCTATGGTGCCGGCTCCGACGTAGGACACTGCCTTAGCCGCATTTACCGCAGCCTCCATCATAGCTTTTCGACTTTCCGCTGTCACAATGGGGGAAGGGGATTCCTCCACCAGCTTTTGATGATTTCTCTGGATGGAACAGTCTCTTTCCCCAAGAGCAATCACATTTCCGAAGCTGTCTCCCATAATCTGTACTTCCACATGACGAGGCTCCAAAATCAGTTTTTCCAGATACATGGCATCATCGGAAAAGGCATTGGCGGATTCTCTTTGGGCGGTAAGGAATTCATTTTCAAAATCTCCTTCGGAAAAGCACTCCCGCATCCCCTTACCACCGCCACCGGAACTGGCCTTAATCATTACCGGAAAGCCCATGGCTTTGGCTTCCTCTAAGGCCTCTTTCACATCATAAAGAGCATTTAAGGAACCGGGTACCACCGGCACGCCGGCTTCCCGCATCTTGGCTCTGGCCTGGGATTTATTCCCCATGCCGTCTATCACTTCCGGACTTGGTCCGATAAAGCAAATGTCGTTTTCCCTACATTTTTCGGCAAACTGAGCATTTTCCGACAGGAAACCATAGCCGGGATGAATAGCATCACAGCCGGTATTCTTGGCTACAGTAATCAAAGTATCCATATTTAAATAGGAATTTCGGGAAGACCCCTCTCCGATACAGACCCTTTCCTCCGCCAGTCTTCCGTGAAGGCTGTCCTGGTCTTCTTTGGAATATACCGCCACGGAGGGGATACCCATGCCCCGAAGAGCTCGAATTACCCGAACGGCAATCTCTCCCCGGTTGGCTACTAAGACTCGCTTAAACACTTCCGCCTCCTTTACAGCTTACGCACACGGAACAAAGGCTGCCCATACTCCACCTTCTGCTCATTGGAAACCAGCACCGCCTCGATTTCGCAGTCAAAATCCGCCGTGATTTCATTCATCATTTTCATAGCTTCCAGAATACAAACCGTATCCCCCGCTTTGACCGTGTCTCCCACCGTAACGAAGGCAGGAATATCCGGTCCGGATGCGGAATAAAAGGTTCCCACGATAGGACTGGTAATATGCACCTCTGTCTCCTCTTCCGAATTCTCCTGCTTTTCCACAGCCGGACTCTCGTAAACCACCTGAGAAGCTCCTCCCTGAGCAAGCACGGGAGGATGGTCTAATTTACTCATAACAATCTTAAAATCTCCATCTTTAATGGACATGGTATTTAAGGAGGAATTCTCCAAAATTCTTACCAAACCCTCTACCTTTTCTAAATCCATTCTTTCTCCTCTCCTACTTCTCAAATAACTTGGATAAGCGTTTTGCCGCCAAACGACAATCTAAGACTTCCTTACAGGGCTTATGAATCAGCTTTCGCATCTCCTGTAGCTCCTTTTCCTCTTCCCGGAGCAACCTTTGTGCCTCCTGTACCGTAATCTTTTCAAAATGAATCTTATCATCCATCCTTCTTTGTACCAGCTTTGGCAAATCTACCGTTGCTACCGTAGCTATTTTTCCATAGCCTCCGGTGGTTTGCCGGTCTGCCAGAAGGACAATGGGTTTTCCATGGGAAGGAACCTGAATAGAGCCTAGGGCAATTCCGTCGGAAATAATGTCGGAGCCCTTCTTACTTTCAATATATGCCCCGTCCAGCCGAAGTCCCATACGGTCAAACTCACTTCCCACCGTATATTCACTTTCATAGAAGCTCTTGATTCCTCTTTTGGAAAATACCTCTTCCTCCGGTCCGGGAACTACCCGAATCTTCACTTTGCTTTCCTCATACTCCTTTAAGGGGAGGGTTCTGGAAAGAAAGCTGGGAAGATAAATTCTTCGATTAATTCTGGTATCCAGATAATCCCCATCCTCTAATTTTCTTCCCTTAAAGCCGCCAATCTGACACTTTAAATTGGTAGAACGGGAGCCCATAATCACCGGCACCTTTAAATAGTTGGAAAAGGCGATATAACAAGTTCGTCCAGTTCTGGCGGAGCCTACCTTCAGCACGTCTCCCTTCGCCACATATATGGCTGTATACATAGGGATGGCTTCATCATTTAATTCCGGTCGAAAATCTCCTCCTGTAATGGAGATAATCATAGGAGCGGTAAACTCCAAGGTGGGACCGATTAAAGTGCATTCCAGCACCGCCTCATTTTCCGGATTATCCAAAAGCAGGTTTGCAATACGAAAGGCTCTTCTATCCATGACACCGTTCACATTAAAGCCCTGGGCCTGATAACCTGTACGACCTAAGTCCTGAACCGTAGTAAGAAGGCCTCCCTTAATTACTCGAAATCCCATATCAGCCCTCCTTATGCCACTGTACCGTAAAATTTCCTGCAGCCACCGCCTTGGAAATCTTTGCATATTCAGAATCCGTAATCGGATAAAAATGAATATATTCCCCCGGCTGTACCAAAATAGGATCCTGCTTTTCCGGGTCATACATCTTTACCGGGGTTCTTCCGATAAGCTGCCAGCCTCCCGGAGAATCCACCGGATAAACGCCGGTTTGGGAGCCTCCGATGCCTACAGAGCCTGCAGGAATCTTCACCCTGGGATTTTCCAGTCTGGGAGTATGAAGCTTTTCCTCCAGCCCGCCAAGATAGGTAAAGCCCGGTAAGAAGCCCAGCATATACACCAGATAGTCCTTCTCACTATGCAGACGAATCAGCTCTTCTCCGCTGATGCCGGCATGCTCCGCCACATAGGAGAAATCCGGCCCCAGCTCTCCTCCGTACAATACGGGAATCTCCCATACCTTCTTCTCCATGCTTTCCACCTTGGTATCCATCTTTACGATGGCGGAAACTCTCTTATAGATTTCCTCGTAACGAATAACCAATGGATTGTATTGCACAAGCAGTGAGGCATAGGCGGGAATCATATCCACAATTCCCTCAATTTGTTGCATTTTCAATAGTTTTACGGTAGCGCTGATTCTGCGATTTACATCCTCTCCGATTCTTTGCTCAAACTGAAGCAACAGGGCAGAGTCTCCTGCAGTAAGCACTCGTATCTTTTCCATAGTTTTCCTTTCTCCGAAAACAATCTCTGTTTAAAAATCCCGTTCTTTAAAAATCTATATGCTCTAAGCTTTCATGCATAGATTTTATGCGGTAAAAAGAGCGGATAACTTTGTCAAGGAAGTTAATCCCACATAAGCAGATAATACTACCACAATAATCCCCAGGAAAAGCAGAATTTTCGGATGCTTATAATTTTCTCCCATAATTTTCTTATTCTGAGAAGCTACAAGGCAAATGCCTAAGCTTACCGGTAAGATTAAACCATTCAGAGAGCCTGCCAAAACCAGAAGCTTTGCCGGACTTCCAAGCCCTGCCATTACCAGGGTGGAAAGAAGAATAAAGGCAATGATAAAAAGGTTTTCTCTCTTAGCCACTGCAGGAGATAAGGTCTTTAAGAAGCTGACAGAGGTGTATGCCGCACCAACGATAGAGGTAATAGCCGCACAACAGAGCACCAAGCCGGAAATTCTCTGTCCTATTACGCCAGCTCCCTGAAGAAAGGCATCCGCTGCAGGGTTCTTCGCATCCAAGCTGGCGCCCTTCACTACAACACCCAATACCGCAAAGAACAAAAGAACACGAACCAGGGTTGCTACAAACATTCCCATAAGCGCGGAGTAATTAATATCCTTCAACTTATCTTCTCCGGTAACTCCCGCATCAATCAAACGGTGCGCCCCTGCAAAGGTAATATATCCTCCAACCGTACCTCCCAAAAGAGTAAGGATGGCAGGAAATAAACTTACGATGCTTGCTTCCGGAAGAATACTGTTTTTAAGGCCGGAAGCAATGGGAGGCTTTACCATAAAGATGACTAGCAGGATAACAAGAATCATGACTGCCCCAAGAATCTTTACCAGGTGATCCATAATTCCCTTTGCATTCTTGGACAAGAAAACCAGAATTGCCAGACCTCCTGCAAGAAAGTAACCAAGCTGTGTTGGAATTCCCAGAACCGTTTGTAAGCCCAAGGCTCCTCCGCCTACATTTCCGATATTAAAAACCAAACCGCCCAAAACTATTAAGAAGGAAACAAAATATCCCAGTCCCGGAAGGATACGGTTACCCACATCCTGTCCTCGCATCCCGCTGATGCAAAGTACACGCCAGATATTCAGCTGAGCAATCGCTGCCAAAATAACCGAAGCTAAAATAACAAAGGCAAAGCTGGCTTTAAAATCACCGGTAAACTTTGCCGTCTGGGTTAAAAATCCCGGTCCGATGGCTGAAGTTGCCATCAGAAAGGCTGCTCCAAGCAGTGCTCCGCTTTTCTTCTTCGTTCCGCTCATAATAAGTTCCTCCTTCATTTTATTGGACAGTTGAACTGTTGCGTTGTTTATTTAAGACTTATTTATCAGTGTCTTTAAATCAAGTCTTATACACAGTATAGTCATTTTTTCTCGAGCGTCAAGAATTTTTCCGGATTTTCCTGGATAAGAATAGAACGGAAACAGAATAAACATGGAACAACACAGAACAGAAGCGGAAATCCGCAGTATTTTCTTAAGAATTTTTCCAAGCTTTGAATTTTCTAATTTATTTTATAAATAGGCCGATATATAAGCTGGGTCTAAGAGCTACTCTTAGCCATTTGCATGAGAAAGGAGCAAATATGCAAAAGTTTTTTACACAAACTAAGGCATTTTCAAGAAGGATTTTGAAGGCTTTAGAAAATTACGGAAGAAAAAGCTTAGGAGTTCTTACCCTATGTTCTCTTCTGGCAAGCTCTCCGGTTTTTGCCGGAATCCCTTTAAAACAGGGAGATGGTGCAGTGAATGATGCCCAGGTCAATGCGGCTATTGAAGTTTATAACAGAATTCCTGCATCCATTCGTTTACAGTATGAGTTGAATCATAACAGTATTACTTTTTTTAACAGTAAACAAAGACGAGACAATGTCATCGGCATGTATACCGCTTTGGACGGAATGGAAGCAAACATAATGCTATCCGACCAGGACTTACTGGGAGCCTACGCTCTTGCCCATGAAATCGGACATTATTTCGATGATGTAGTATATAAAGACGAAGAAATTCTTTTACAAGAAAAGCGTTATGGAAATCAGGTCTTCCGCTATGTTACCAGAGGAAAACGCTCTCGTTCCGAGGAAGCGGATTTCGTAGCAATCTATCAGCAGGAAGCCAATCAAAACGGTTTAGTAACCCAATATGAGAAATCCGACAGTACAGAGTACTTTGCCGGAAGCTTTAAGGCTTATGTAGATACTCCCGAGCAGCTGCAGGTTGTAGCTCCCGCTACCTATGCTTTTATCGATCAATTGGTAACGGAATTTAACGCTAGCCACCCGGTACCGGAGGAAGCGGTAAACGCATAAGAATCTAATTAGCTTATATCAAGCG